>CALEUX010000140.1 GCA_937920475.1 uncultured Marinilabiliaceae bacterium | reverse complement strand
TTCTTGGATATTATCATAAAAAAAGAGTTTATTGAAACCAATTTCAATAAACTCTTTCAAATCGCAATAGATACAATGCATACAGAGGTTTCTACCAACTATTTTTTGCTATTATATCTAAAAAAAATAATGTTGTTCTGGTTTTATTTTAATCTGTTAAAGTATAATCAAATATAATATTCAATATTATCAATCCAGCCGGCTTTTATGGCATACATAATTAACTCCGAGCTGCTGTTTACGTTGAGCTTGCGAAATATATTCTTACGGTGAGTCATTACTGTATGAAAACTGATGGTTTTTCGCGATGCAATTTCTTTAGTAGTTAATCCCTCGGCTATAAGCCGTACTATTTCCATTTCAGTGGCAGTAAGCACTGCGCTTTCTTCAAATTTGTCTTTACGCGAACTCTCCTCGAGCAATAAATCCAACACCTCATCTGAATAATATTTCCTGCCTTTAATGGTTGCTTCAATAGCTAAAAGCAGCTCATCTTTATCGGCAGTTTTTAAAAGAATTTGCTTAATGCCGGCTTTATTCAGTTCATTTAACTCGATTTTATCAACTTCATTGGTCAATATCAGGATTTTTAGGCCCGGAAAACTATTTCGAATATTTAAAAGTCTTTCAAAACCATTGTAATCAATTGTGGCAAAATCGGTAATTAGCACATCAGGCTTTTGTTTTAAATGATTTTCCAATTCATAAAAGTTGGTAGCACCTCCTAATACCTCATATTGTAAACTTTCTTCCACTATTAGTTGTACCGATTTGGTAATCAAATATTGCGAATCGGCAATAATTATTTTTATTGAAGGTACTGCAGATGGATGCATGCCACTAAAATTTAATAGTTAAAAACATGTAGAACAACTACTAAGATATCACTCGAATGTTAAAACAATAACCGCAAAACCCATCTTTTCAGACGAATTTTGCGGTTTTATAATAACATGTTCCTATTTCATCCCCTTCAAATACCTAAACAAATCGCTCTTAGTGCTTAATATTATCTGTGTTTCTTTATCCAGGCTCTTCTCAAAAGTCTCCATCGATTTAACAAAACCATATAATTCACGAGCAGCAGGCGATTTATCGTATGCTCCAGCATAAATGGCAGCAGCGCGGGCATCGGCACGGCCCATTATCTCCTCTGCCTTTCTAAATGCTTCCGATTGAATGGTTTGCAAATCGCGTTCCTTTTCACCGTTAATTTTTGAAGCTTCACCCTGTCCTTCGGAGCGAAACTGGTCGGCAATTCTAATGCGTTCACTTTTCATTCGCTGATAAACCTGTTCCTGAACCTCGGCCACATAATTAATACGTTTAATTTTTAAATCGAGAATCACAATACCCAAATCGGCTGTTTGTTTGTTGGCTGATTCCAGAATCATTTTTTGAATCTTCTCGCGGCCAACTTCAATATTTGATAGGGTATCGCCAATTGCTTCTCCAAGGGCTCCTGATGGAATAGGAATGCGGTTACTGGTACGTACAGCCTCCTCAATATTATGATTGGCAATATAATCACGTGTTTCACCATCCAAAATATCATCCAAACGAGAAATGGCTCCTCGTTCATTAGTTAACCTCATGTAGAATTTCAACGGATCGATTATTTGCCAACGGGCATAAGTATCCACAAAAATGTACTTCTTGTCTTTAGTAGGTATCTGATTAGGATCTCCATCCCACTCCATAAACCGTTTCTCAAAGTAGTTAACTTTCTGAATAAAAGGCGTTTTAAATTTGAGTCCGGGAGTAGTAATGGCTTCACCAACCGGTTTACCAAATTGGGTGATAACCACCTGCTGGGTTTCGGTAACTACAAACACGCTGTTAAAGAACACTATAACCAGAATGAGCAGTCCCAAAATCTGTAATATATTAAATTTCTTCATTTTAGTATTTTTTCTGGTTATTTACTTTGATTCATTTGCATTTGCAGTAATGGCAATACATTTTTACCATCTTCGTCGGTAATAATTTTATTACCTAAAGTAGGAAGAACCTTTTGCATGGTTTCCAGGTAAATTCTTCTACGTGTTACATCTGGCGCTTTAACATATTCCTGATACAAAAGATTAAAACGGGCCGCTTCACCAAGCGCATTGTTTACCCTGGCAGTGGCATAACCTTCGGCCTTTTGAATGGTTTCCTGAGCCTGACCGTGAGCATGGGGAATAACTTTATTGTATTCGGATTTAGCTTGATTAATGAGTGTTTCCTTTTCCTGTTGAGCCTGGTTTACAGCGTTAAATGCTGCTTTTACAGGGTCGGGTGGATTTACATCCTGTAAAACCACCTGCTCAATTTTAACGCCCAGCGAATATTCATTACAAAGCACTTGCATCAAATCCTTTACTGTTTGAGAAATGTCCATACGACCAACTGTTAAAACCTCATTAACAGTACGATCTCCAACCACCTGGCGCATGGTTGTTTCAGAAATATCTCTAAGGGTTTGTTCGGGATTTCGAACCATAAACAGATATTTATATGGGTCGTCGATGCGAAACTGCACCACCCATTCAACATCAGCAAGGTTTAAGTCGCCTGTCAGCATCAGCGAT
>CALEUX010000139.1 GCA_937920475.1 uncultured Marinilabiliaceae bacterium | reverse complement strand
CATTTACCAACAATTCGAGCGAAAAAGAACTAAGATTTACATCTGAATGTCCTTTTTCCATCCGTCTAAATTCCAGCAATTGATTTACCTGATTCAGGAGCCTTTTAACATTACGGTGAATCATTAGTAATGACTCTCTGGTATCCTGATTATGCTCACGTTGTAATAATTGCTGTAATGGCGCATTAATTAAAGTTAACGGGGTTCTGATTTCATGCGAAACATTGGTAAAGAAGCGCATTTTGGCTTCGGCTATTTCGGTTTCCTTTTTATGTTCGATGCTTTCGATTATCAGCCTGTTTTTTTTCTTAACCCCAATGAGTGAATATTTTCGGAAAACCCAAAGCATAAACAAAAAAGCAAACAGATACAGGGCGTAAGCCCATGGAGTACGCCACCAGGGAGGCAGAATCCGTATCTTAAGCCGGGCTACATCGGGACCCAAAATACCATCATTATTGGTGGCTTTAACTTCAAAAATATAATCACCAGGGCGAAGGTTGGTGTATGTGGCCCTGCGATTCTGGCTGGTGGTGCTTTGCCATTCATCGTTAAAACCAAGAAGACGGTATTGATATTTGTTTTTATCGGGACTTGAAAAATGGAGTGCCGAGAATTCCAGAGCGATTTCATTATCCTGAAATGCCAGTTCAAGATAATTGGTATGGCTTATGTTATTATCGAGAATTTTACGACCCTTGAAACGCTCTCCCGGTTTAATCAGCGTATTATGAAGCCGGAGGCCTGTAATTCGCACCGAGGCGACAAATGGATTAGGAAGAATGCTATCGGGGCAGAAATAGGTTAAGCCATCCACACCGCCAAAAAACATAAGCCTTCCCTCCTTCTGCTTAAATGATGCATTTGGATGAAATTTTCCCGATTGCAGGCCATCGTTGGGTCCATAAAAAACAATGCTGTTATTAGCCGGTGAGAACCTTGTTATTCCTTTATTGGTTCCCATCCAAAGATTACCGTTGCTATCTTTTTGCAGGGCATAAACCAACCCCCCAACCAAACCATCGCTTTCGTTTAGGTGAGTAAATATCAGTTTTTTATCAATTAATGCCTGCTCCATCCGAATTCCCTGCGGAATTTCAATTTTATCCAAACCACTTCCGGTAGCTAACCAAATAGCGCCATCATCTCCTTCCAGAATGGCATAAACATCGTTGTATGACAGGCTATTGATATTTCCGGATATGTGTTTTAGTGTATAGAACCGCCCCGTGCGGTTAAAAACATGATCGATGTGCGCTACGCTAACCCCGCCACCTTTAGTTCCAACCCATAAATAATCGCGTGAATCGATAAAAATTGCCAAAACTTTATCACTGCTCAAACCTAACGAATTCTCAGGTGTTTGGCTGTACTGGTCAATTACACGGGTTTGTTTATTAATATACCCCAGCCCTCTTCCCCAGGTGCCAAACCAAATATTGTCCCTTTTGTCCTCAAATAATGAAAAAACAAACCCATTAACCACATAACTTTCAAACCCGGTTTTTTCGGTGTAACGCACCAAACTATTTGTGGAAGAACCAATCCAGAGCGTTTGTTCGTCATCGTAAAGCAACGAAATGATTTCACTTTTCCAAAGGTTAGAGTTGAGGATAACTCTCGGGATGTTTCCCTTTTTTTCGATTTTAAAACCATTAACTGAGAAAATATCAATACCTGAACCGGCAGTGCCTACCCATAAAACATCTTTGCTGCCAGTGATGGCAGTTACCAGGTTATCGCTCAACCCTGCTCTATAGGGTGTAGCCGGACGAACAGAGTAAAACTGTTTGGCCAAAAGATCCAGATAAACCAATCCCATACTTTCGGTACCAATCCACAAAATACCGGTACGGTCGACCAGCAGGGAATTAATTAAATTATCGGGTAGTTCGCCCGACTCATAGCTTGTATAAGTGTAAACAGCTTCCACTTTTTCGTTAACAATCCGAACCAATCCACCTCCCCTTGTACCAACCCAAATATGGCCTCTGTTGTCTTCCACAATTTGCTCCACCCACTCAACCGGTAAACGATGGTTGGGCATTTGATGGCTGTTATATGCAGTTACAGTATACTCTCTGCCATTACCGGTAGGTTTTAATTGATATAGTCCGTCGTAAGAACCAGCCCAAATGTTGCCTTTCGAATCGCCAATAATATTTGTATAAATAGTAACTGAAAGTGTTAAAGGCGATACCGACCTGAACTCATTTCGCTCCACATCATATTCAAACAGTCCATGCTCAGCTCCTACAATTAGCACTCCTGGTTTCAGTTCAAAAAATGAAGTAATTGAGTTGTGCATCCGGGTAGGAATAAACGGTTCGTTGGTTTCGCGCCGGTAAACAGTGGTTTTGGAAACATTAACAGGGGCATTGCGTTCTCCATTTTCATCTTTTCTAAAAAGAAACAAACCCTCTGAGGTGGCCACCCAGAGGTTGCTTTGCGAATCGAACAGTATATCGCGTACCAAACCATCGTAAGTTAAATTGCTAAATCTGGTAATACGTCCGGATGCAAATTCCAAACGGTTTATTCCTCCGTTTCTGGTGCCGATCCATAAATAGCGATTTCCTTCGGCTTCTAAACAAGATATTTCGTTGTTCGACAAACTATTTTCGCTTTTGGGATCGTATTTAAAATTGATAAAATCGTGCCCATCAAAGCGATTAAGGCCATCCTTGGTGCCAATCCACAAAAATCCGACAGAATCCTGCTCAATGGCCAAAACTGAAGATTGTGACAAACCTTCAACCGACGGTATTACCCTGAAATTAAGGCTTCTTTGAAAAGAGAAAAGTTGCAATGGAACAAATAACAACAATAGTACCGTCAAAATCCTAAATGAAGAGCAAAACATTTTGAGTAACACTGGCGGATGAATCATTTCAAACCTATTATATCGTTTAGACATTTACAAGCCGATGCAAAGATCTAAAATATTAAAGAATTTTCACAATTCAATCTATTGCATCTGATATTCCTGATTTGAATAAACTATAAGGGCTATATACCAATTGTATTTATTAAGAAACAACAGAGAAAGATGCATCCTGAAATTCGTTTTCTTAAAATTTGAAAGACAACATGACTAAAATTACCCATTACAAAAAACAAAATCACTCTAAACGACTGATTAACTTAACAATAATAATTCTAATATTTTTTTGTATTGATTTTAAAAATCATTAACTTAATAAAAGTTAAAATTCACTTATTTATTGACGAAGTAATTAATGAAAAGCCACCTGCTAAATAACAGTTGGTGAAACTCATTTCAATATAGGAGGGTTATGAAATGATTAGAAAAAGACTATTCAGGAGAATAAAAACAGGCTCAATCGGCGTTATTCTGCCAAAAATCAACAGTGCTTTTCTTACATCTGTTATAACCGGCATGGAAAAATATGCCAGCGAAAATGGTTTTCAGTTGTTGGTGATGCAATCGCTCGAGTCGGCAATTAAAGAAATTCAATGTGTTAAATCGCTACAAAAGTCTGGCGTTGATGGCATTATGGCATCTCTGGCCTCCGACACGAAAAACATGGACCATTTTACAAAGCTGATAAAAAAAGGAATACCAATTTTGTTTTTCGACAGGGTTATAGACAATATTGGTATGCCTTGCGTTGTAATCGACAATAAACAGGCTGCTTTTGAAGCCACTCAACACTTGATTTCAAAAGGATGTAAACGAATTGTACACATCACAGGCAATTTGGAAAGAAATGTATTTATTGACCGTTTGATGGGTTATAAAGAGGCGTTGTTGTTTAACCATATTGAATTTGACCCCGCCCTGGTTTTTATAAGCGAATTGGGCATGGAGGCAGGCGATAAAGTAGCACGCCAAATGTTGGAGATGCAACAAATGCCCGATGCCGTATTCGCCGTAAATGATCTCACCGCAGCCAGTTGCATGAGAACATTGAAAAAAAACGGTATAAAAATTCCCAAGCAGGTTGCCATAGTAGGCTTTAATAACGATCCCATCTCCTTGTTGATTGAACCGAACATTACCACCGTTAACTATCCGGGTTTTAACATGGGATTACGAGCTGCACAAATTATGGTAAATCATTTAAAAGGGTTATCGGCTATGTTTACAAAAGAAGATAATATTATTAGAACAGACCTGATTATCAGAGCCTCAAGCAATAAAATTCAAATTTTATAACTACTAATATAATCAAGACATTTGGCTAAACCTTTACTTTTTTGAACATTCTTCACAGGAGACAACCCCGTTTTAATACGAGCCTTATTGATAATGTCTAAGTTCAACTCTCCGTGAGTTTCAGCCAATAACTGAGCCACTGCTAAAGCAGTTTTAAGGGTTGATCCTTTAAACCTAACAGTGTTGGCCCCTGTTCGGGATGGATGCAGATGAATGTATCGAACAGGATCGTCGCTCTTGCGAAGTATCCACTGCGACTGATCGCTGATGGTTATACGTTTATATCCATTATTTTGCTTCAGCGAGTTATTAAAATCGTTTGAATTAAAGCAATTATTCAACTTTAAGATGTTGGCCAACTCATCGCAAATTCTTTCAGGGGTGAGATTTCCGGTGTAAAAATCGATGTAATTATTGCACCATGATTCAAGTAGATTTATTACTTGGTTATCATCTGAATTCCTAACAAATTCAATAAAAAACAGCCAATGATGCTTACAAGCATTGAATTTAAAAGGAAGCAATATTTCATAATTCAGCTTCATGGCTGCAAAATTTGAATAAAATTAGCCAACAAATTGAGTATTCTTTTCGCATTAGTTCAATAATGTGAACTTCTTTTACCGGTAAATCTGATTATTTTATTCAGTTTGTGTATTTTTGAAACAACGATTTATAATCCTAAGAAATGATTCAGCAGGTGAATAATAATAAATAGCCTTATGACTAAAAAAACTTCCTTATTTATAGCCCTGCTGCCTATAATCATTCTAATAATAATGCTAACCTCCAACGTTTTTCTGTTTGAAAACACGTTGGATGGAGCCAATCAGATAAGTTTATTGCTGGCAGCTTTTATAGGGATGTTAATTGCCTGGAGGTTGGGATACAGCTGGGACGATATTAATCACCGCATTATTAAAACGATAGGCACGGCCATGCCATCCATGATTATTCTTTTGCTGATTGGCTCGTTGGCGGGAACATGGCTGATAAGTGGAATTATCCCAACTATGATTTACTATGGCTTGGATATTATTAACCCAACCATTTTTTTGGTGGCAACAGTGGTTGTAAGCTCCATTGTGAGTCTTGTTACCGGCAGCTCATGGTCAACTGTGGCTACTATTGGCGTAGCACTTTTAGGAATTGGCAAAACATTGGGTTTTAATGAACCTATAATTGCCGGAGCCATTATTTCAGGCGCTTATTTTGGCGATAAGATGTCACCCTTGTCGGACACTACTAACCTGGCACCCGCCATGACTGGTACCGATTTATTTACGCATATCAAATACATGACCATAACCACTATTCCGGCTATGGCGGCTACGCTTGTTATCTTCACCATTTTTGGCCTGTTTTCCAACTACGAAACCCAGGCTGTTAACGTATCTCTGGTTAAAACAGCCATTGACACAAGTTTTAATATAACCCCAATTCTGTTTTTGGTACCGTTAATACTGTTCACAATAATTGTAATGAAAGTACCTGCCATACCGGCTATGTTAATAGGCTCGCTTTTGGGAGGTATTTTTGCCGTGGTATTTCAACCTGAACTAATTCAAACCCTGGCAAGCAATTCGGATAGTTTTATAAAAGCTTCCTATGTTACAGTTATGCAATCGATGTTTGGAAAAATATCTGTAGAAACCTCCAACCCTGTTGTAAACGAACTGTTGTCGACCTCAGGAATGAGCGGTATGTTAAATACGGTTTGGCTCATTTTATCGGCGATGATATTTGGCGGTGTTTTAGAAGGGAGTGGTTTATTGGAAAGAATAACCAGACCCATAGTTGAGAAAGCCAAATCGACCGGATCGCTGGTAGCCTCAACAGTGGTTACCTGTATATTTTTTAACACCACTGCCTCCGATCAGTATATATCAATAGTGGTTCCGGGCCGGATGTTTAAAGATTCGTTTGCAAAAAAAGGCTTAAAACCCGAGGTCTTAAGCCGTACTTTAGAAGATTCGGGAACCATGACATCTGTATTGGTTCCCTGGAATACCTGTGGCGCTACTCAGGCTACTGTTTTGGGAGTGCCAACCATAGCCTACTTGCCATATTGTTTTTTTAATTTATTTACGCCTTTAGTAAGTGTTCTATTTGCCTATACAAATTTTAAAATCAGAAAAATCGAGAAACCTGAGCAATAATATTTCAATATTAGCCAATTATTTTAAAGCCAACAGATTGCAAACAAAATTATAATTACGCCCTAAAACAATCCCTTCAGCCTTCTTACTTCAAACTAATTATTCCCAATTCACATTCTCAGCATCTCCCTGAACTTCTTTTAAGGTATATTGACCTGATTTGATAAGAATTTCATCAAGATTTTCACGTGTTACTGCAACAGATTTAATTTTAAATGTGGGTATGGATGCTAAACCGTTAAAAGTTTCAGCATTGGCAACTTCTTTAGCATTTTTCCCCCTTAATATTTCGGAAATCAATTCGGCAGTTTGATAACCCAATGTTTTGTGCGGGTGGTAAATGGTCATAGTTAATTCGCCATCGTAAATCCCCTGCACAAAAGAAATGGTCGCATCTTGTCCGGTTATTACCACCCCTTGATGTGCATTATATTTCTTCAAAACATCAAGAGCGCCAATACCCATTGGGTCGTTACAGGCAATAACTGCATCGATATTAGTGCCATACGATTGAACCACCTGATCCATTTCAAAAGCCGCTCGCTGGCGGTTCCATCCTTCAATATAAGTTTCATAAAGAATATTAATTCTGCCGGCATCAACATGTGGCTTCAGTATTCTGTCGATATGTTCTTTAAGTTCAAATCCGTTCCTGTCGAAACGATCGCCTGCAAAGAT
>CALEUX010000138.1 GCA_937920475.1 uncultured Marinilabiliaceae bacterium | reverse complement strand
AAATCGTCCCCAACTGCCGGTTTTTTTATTTCTGCATCGAATCCTGCCTGCATCAGAATTTTGGTTTCATGTTCGCTGCCCTCTCCATTGGTTTGTACCATTAATGGAACCTGAATACCGGCATTACGCAATTGCCTGATTAACTCTGACGCTTTTATGTCGGGCAGGTTGTAATCCATAATCACCAAATCAATGTCTTTTCTTTTCAACAATAAATGCCTGGCTGATGACCCCGATCGCGCCGAAAGAACTGTTATTCTTGTTTTTTCGAGTTGTTTTTTAAGATGTAAATGTACACTGCTGTTCTCATCAACAAGCAATAACATACGGTTGCTCCAGTTGGGGATTTGTGCAATTGACACGGGAGCTTCGTCGTTTATTACAGCTATTGGTTCAGGTTTTGTTTTTTGAGGGAGTTCCGGTTCCGGAACTGTGCTGAGCTGAATGCCATCCAGATAGAAATAAAATTCTGATCCTTTGCCTTTTTCTGAGTTCAGATGGATTTCTCCGCCCATCGCTTCAATGAGCTTTTTACTTATGGCCAAACCAAGTCCGGTTCCCCCATATTTTTTCGAAGTTGTTTCTTCTTCCTGCCTGAAGGCGTTGAACACCATTTCCTGGTTTTCAGGAGCAATGCCAATGCCGGTGTCTTTTACATAAAAGCGAATCTGGTTGTCTTTATAAATATAGCCCAGTTCAATAAAACCTTCGTGAATGAATTTAATGGCATTATCGAGAAGATTGTTTAAAACCTGCAACAGTCGGGCGGGATCAGCTTCTACAAAGATAGGATCGGCATCGGCCGGTTTTGCCAGATTAATTCTTACTTTACCTTTAAAATGATGGTCGACCCGCTTTTGGTAGGCTTTAAATATGGGAAGAATAAGCTGGTTTACATCTACCGGTTTTTTCGATATAATTAAATGACCGCTTTCAATTTTGGCTATATCAATAATATCGTTAATTAGCGCCATCAGGCTATCGGCGCTTTTGTTAATGAGCGAAATATACTCGTCTCTGTCGCCCGATTCAGGGTCAGTTTGGCTCAACAAATTGGAAAATCCAACAATGGCGTTAAGCGGAGTTCTGATTTCGTGGCTCATATTGGCCAGAAAGGCCGATTTTAATCTGTCGGCAGCTTCAGCTCTGTCTTTGGCCAAAAGCAGTTCTTTCTCAACTTTTTTGCGGTGGGTAATATCACGGCCAATGCCCAGTAATGAAATACATTGTCCGTTCAGGTCGAGTTCGGGCGACAACGACCAGTCAAAAGTCATGGAATCATCGTCTTTAACAACGTTGAACTCCAATTGCACCATTTTCTTTTTACCAAAAACATCAATGAGGGCAATCCGGAACTGCTCAGAAATGTCGCGGGGCAATTCATCAATATGAAACACGTTTCTGCCGTTTATTTCGTTTTGATAAAGATTAAAAAGATTAATAAACAACGAATTGCTGTAAGTTACAAGACCACTTCTATTGATACGCACAACACAGTCGGGCAGGTTTTCTGAAAGTGACCGGAATTTTTTCTCACTGAGCATCAACGCCGCCTCGTTTTGTTTACGACGGGTAATGTCGTGAATATTAAAATAATAATGAGTTTTTTGTTCTAAAGTGATGGTAGTGCCATAAATTTCTACAAACAACGATGAGCCGTTGCTGTGCCGTAATTGGGTATCGCCCCTGTAGTCCTTTCCTCTGCGGAGCTGGTTAAAAATCTTAAGAAAGTCGGTGAGATTTTGTTTTTCCGGGAAAAGTTGTTCCAAGCTTATTTTGGTAAGTTCCTCGCGCGAATAACCGGTAAGTTCACATCCCGAATGATTAACATATTCGAGTTTTCCCGGTTCGCTCATTATAAAAATACCGTCAATGGTAGCTTCCAGAATTCTTTTGTTTCGCTCTTCACTCTCGCGAAGGCTAGTCTCGGTTTGTTTTATCTTGGTTAAATCCTGTCCGATTAATAAAACATACTTTTCTTCTTCAAAATGTGGTCCCGGGGTACCAATGATGTTATAGTATAAGGGCGTTCCGTCTTTTCTCCTCAGAACCGTATCTATTGAACTGATTCCTATCTCCTCAATTTCTTTATAAAAACGCTTGACTTCGTCTGGTTTTTCGTAACCAGCCACGTACATATCAGAAATGTTTTTACCCAGTAACTCTTCTTTTGAAAAGTTACTGGATATTAAAACATGGTCGTTTACATATTGAACAACTCTGTTTTTAACCAGAATAACTCCAACAGGAGCAGAAGTGATGATGCTGTTTAAGAAGCTTTCCTTCTCTACCAGTTGGCGGTTAATTTCAAGAATCTGTTTGTGCTGCTCCTTGTTTTGGTGGTAGGTAATTCGATGGTCGAATGCCCTGGCAATTAATCCTGAAAAAGTCTCCATTACACCAGCGGTAACCGGACAGCTTTTAATTTCGCTATTCCAAATAAGTACCACAACGCCATTAATTCCATTCTGGGAGCAAGTTCCAATAATCTTACCATTTTTCCCGGGGAAACCGTAACCTGTAAGGTCTTCGCCCAAGCAACCGGCAATGGCGCTGTTAATTGAGGTGGAAACCATTTGAGGGAAAACCGGCAATGAATCAAAAGAGGTGATGGATATTTTTTGTGGGAAAGCATACCCATTGCCATTTCTAAAGGCACTTGAAAAGAGTGTAAAATCATCTGAATTTTGGTTTTCAAGATGATAAATGGCCACCATCGATAAATTCCATGTGCCGATAAATTCTTTGGCAACCGAATCCATGGTTTCCTCAAGGGCTTCAGGGTGATTCAGGGAAGAAGCTATCCGGTAGAGAAATTTCTGAATGTTGAGACTGTTGTTGATTTGATTTATGGCCTTATTCTGCTGAAAGGCGTTGCCTAGCAGATGAGACGCTGTGGCCAAAAGAGCCATCTCAACTTCGAGCCATTGCCGGTGATAGCTGCACTCGTCGAAGCCGACAAATCCAACGCGTAGATTTCCAGATAGAAGTGGAAAAACCAATAGTGATTTAATGTTTTGGCTATCCAATACCGGAATGAGGTCTGCAGGTAATTGCGTAAAAATATTGCTTGCAGTTATTCGGCCTTCTCGTTCTAATATTTCATTCCACGAGGGAACGTCATCATAAATAACATTTTGAAGTAATTGCTTTTGTGAAGTAACGCCCCGATTACACCATTCGTAAGTGTTTTGGCAAGCTTTGCCATTCTGAATATCTTCAAAAATATAAACCCTGCTCACATCGGCAAACTCTCCAAGGTATTGAAGAACAGCATCAATTCGTTGTTCGAATGGATAATCAGAAATTAAAATCTGCGATATGGAAATGGGAAGATAATGGTTGGAATCGGTTGGTGAATGGCTCAAAGATGAGGTTGACAATCCTAAACCCGACATTTTGTTTAACAGATGTTTTAAACGTCGGTTTTCTGCCAATAAATCTTGTTCGGTTACGCCGGGGTTCTTATACTCATTCATTACTTCTTTCTTTTTCTTCGAAAGTTTTATTCTCAATCTGCACTAACCCACTTGCCATAAAGGTGTTCATAGTTTTCAAATGTCTAAAAGGTTCTTTTCATTAAACTATCAGACTAACATAACTTTTATAAAAACTAACTGTGGGGGAATTTACAAAAGAAATTTAACAATCAAAACATTCATTAACATTTTGTTATCAACAAGTGACAAAATTACTGTTCATTACCAAATAGTCAATTGATAATTTGACGACATGTATTATTAATCTGACCAACTGATATTTTTGTTATAAAAAACACTATTGTCCGGTAAAAAATACATTCTTCGTTTAAGTGCTCTCCCGATGAATCGGGATTACTTTTTTTATTCATTCGTGTTTTCTTTTTAAGGCATTCATGATCCGCTTCGCTCCACTGCAGCAAAAAATGCCGCCGCTGCAGATAATTTCCTAAAAATCAAATTTATTGACTAAAATCCGGGAACTCGCTACGCTCAAACAGCCCGGATTTTTTATCGTCAATTAATCTGATTTTCTTAACGGAAATTTTTGATATCATTATAATCTCTTATGGTATCAAAGAACTATCGTTTCTCTGAGGCGGAAAGTAAGCCGCAAGAAAATAAAACCTTCTGGATTCCTCATGAATTAGAGCATTTAATCATTTCCA
>CALEUX010000137.1 GCA_937920475.1 uncultured Marinilabiliaceae bacterium | reverse complement strand
TTCTTTTTACCGAATGGCTTGGCAAAAAATTGAACATTATTGACGCTCCCGGGTCTGATGATTTTATCAATGGCGCTATTACTTCGCTCAATGTTACCGATACAGCCATTATGTTACTAAATTCAACACAAGGTGTTGAGGTAGGTACCGAGAACTTATTCAGATATACAGAAAAGTATCACAAACCTGTTATCTTCCTTATCAATCAGTTAGATCACGAAAAAGCCAATTACGAAGGCACTGTTGAAGGAATTCATGAAACATTTGGACGTAAAGCTATTGTGGTTCAGTATCCAATTGTGGTAGGCCCTTCATTCAACGCCGTAGTTGACGTATTAAAAATGAAAATGTACCAGTGGGGGCCCAATGGTGGTGAACCACAGGTTCTGGAAATACCTGCCAGTGAAAAAGATAAAGCCGATGAGTTACACAATGCCCTTGTGGAAGCGGCTGCCGAAAACGATGAAAACCTAATGGAATTATTCTTCGAAAAAGGTTCCCTTAACGAGGATGAAATGCGTCAGGGTATTAAAGCCGGATTAAAAGCCCGCGATTTATTTCCCATTTTCTGCTGTTCTGCTCTTAAAGATATGGGTGTGCGCAGGTTTATGGAATTCCTTGGCAACATAGTTCCTTTTGTGTCTGAGATGCCTAAGCCCAAAACCGAAAAAGGCGTAGAAGTTAATCCTGATGTGAACGGCCCTGCTTCAATTTTTGTATTTAAAACAAGTATTGAGGCCCATCTGGGCGAGGTGAGTTATTTTAAAGTGATGTCGGGGAAGGTTACTGAGGGGATGGACCTGATAAATGTAAACCGTGACGCCAAGGAACGATTAAGCCAGCTTTATTGTGTAGCCGGAAGCAGTCGCCATAAGGTTACCGAACTGGTTGCAGGTGACATTGGTGCTACTGTTAAGCTAAAAGAAACAAAAACCAATCATACTTTAAATGTTAAGGGTTGCGAATATTTGTTTGAACCCATTAAATATCCAAATCCTAAATTCCGCACAGCTATAAAAGCTGCTAACGAGGGGGATGAAGAAAAGCTGGGCGAAATTCTTAACCGATATCACGAAGAAGATCCTACCATTATTGTAGAATACTCTAAGGAATTGAAACAGGTGATTGTGCACGGTCAGGGTGAATTCCATCTGAACACCATGAAATGGCGAATTGAAAATCTTGAAAAACTTAACATTGAATTCCTGAATCCACGAATTCCATACCGTGAAACCATTACCAAAGCAGCACGTTCTGACTATCGACATAAAAAACAATCAGGTGGAGCCGGTCAGTTTGGCGAGGTTCACATGATTATTGAGCCTTATTATGAAGATATGCCAGCACCGTCAGTTTTTAAATTTAATGGGCAGGAGTATAAAGTTAATCTTCGGGATACTGATGAAGTAACATTGCCTTGGGGCGGGAAATTGGTTTTCTGTAACTGCATTGTTGGCGGTTCTATTGATTCCCGATTTTTACCTGCCATATTAAAAGGAATTATGGAAAAGATGGAAGAAGGTCCGCTAACGGGATCTTACGCCAGAGATATTAGGGTTTTTATTTATGATGGTAAAATGCACCCGGTTGACTCCAACGAAATTTCCTTTAAACTGGCCGGGCGTAACGCATTTAGAGCAGCATTTAAGGAAGCCGGACCAAAAATCCTTGAGCCTATTTACGATGTGGAAGTTCGTGTGCCATCGGAGAGAATGGGCGATGTAATGAGCGACTTACAGGGCCGCAGGGCAATGATTGAGGGCATGAGTAGTGAAAAAGGTTTTGAGGTGATAAAAGCTAAGGTGCCACTCAAAGAGATGAATAAATATTCAACTTCGCTGAGTTCCATTACCGGAGGCCGCGCCTTCTATACCATGAGCTTTTCAAAATACGATAAAGTTCCACCGGAAGTACAGGAGCAATTATTGGCCGCCTACGAAGCCGAACAAAAAGAAGAATAATGAAATTCTTTTTTATAATTATAAGACGCTCTCAAAAGGGGCGTCTTTTTTTATTTCCCAAGCAAAAGGATGTAAATTTGTGATGCTTAAACTAACCTAAAATTTACGTATGATACATAAAATTTTAATCCCGCCAGTATTCGTCTTTCTAAGTATTATCTTTATTCTTTTGTCGTATTTTTTTCTGCCTGATTATGATTTTATTCCATTTCCCTTTAATCTCTCAGGACTGATTGTAGTTTTTGGAGGAATTACCATCATGGGGAAAGCGAGAGATTTATTTAAAAAGCATAACACCACTCTGGCCATTGAACCGGCATCAAACCTTATTAGTGAAGGCATTTATGCAAGTACCCGCAACCCAATGTATATTGGCATGTTTTTATTGTTGATGGGTATTGCCATATGTTTTGGAAATTTAGCAGCACTTTTTTCGCCAGTTTTGTTTATATTGTTGGTTAGCATTGTTATTATACCAAAGGAGGAAAAAATGATGCAGGAGACTTTTGGAGAGGCTTACAAAATTTATTGCAGCAAGGTGAGAAGATGGTTTTAGGTCATTTTCATCACATTTTATACCTTACAGGTTAAATTTGCAATTATGAGAAGATTTTTGGTTTTTATGTTTTTTATTCAGTTTGGTTCGGCTTTATTTGGGCAGCAAACTGATACCATTAAGGACTCTGGTAAAGATTTCAGAGAATTGTATCTTCAATCAGAACTTCTTCGATTTACAGATTCAATTAAGAAAGCTGAACTTGTTGAACAGATTCAATTGTTAAAAGAAACAGAGCAAGTTAAAAAAAGTCTTATTGTGCTTGAGTTGCAAAAAATAGAAGATAGGGATTCCATTAGAAAAGAAAATCTGGCAAAAAAAATCGAAACATTAAAACTTAATGCCAAAGGCTATCCTGTAACCCTTTTTAACGATACAATTTTCCTTATCTATAACAGGTTTGGGGCTTCAATGGCTAACGAACGCGCTGCTAATATCTCCAAAAGAATAAAACGCGTTTATGATGCCGAATTGTTTTATCCCGATTCGATATTTGTATTGGAAGGTGACCATACATATGATGTGGTTTACGGTGAAACTATTGTAATGACTGTATCTGAAGCAGATGCATTGTGGAACGATACATCAATGAAAGCGTTGGCCACTCAATACGCCAACCTGATTAAAGAAACAGTATTAGCACAAAAACAAGAGCAGAGCCTGTTCGTTCTTTTAAAACGAATTGGGCTGGTATTGCTAGTACTTACCGGAATTTGGTCAATGATTTGGGTTATTAATTATGGCCATCGGTTTACTGTTAAGAGAATCACGCTTCACAAAGACAAATGGCTTAAAAATCTTTCGTATAAAGATTACACCTTTCTTTCGGCCGAGCAGGAACTTAAGGTGATTATGGTTTTACTGATTGTTGTAAGATGGTTCTTTGTGCTCCTGCTCTTATATTTATTGCTTCCATTGGTTTTTAGCATCTTTCCTTTCACACGCGGCTGGGCTGGCGAATTAATTCAATGGGTATGGTCGCCTTTTAAAGGCATTTTTGTTGCTTTATGGGATTATTTGCCAAACCTGTTCAGTATTATAGTGATTTATTTGGTAATGAAATATTTTATCAGGTTTATAAAATATTTGTTTACCGAAATTGAAACAGAGCGATTGAAAATATCAGGCTTTCATGCCGATTGGGCAATGCCAACTTTCAGTATTGTCAGGTTTTTACTCTTTGCGTTTATGTTTGTTCTGATATTTCCTTATTTGCCAGGTTCAGATTCTGAGGTGTTTAAAGGTGTCTCTGTTTTTATTGGAATTCTTTTTTCATTGGGATCTTCAACAGCCATTGCCAATATGGTGGCAGGTTTGGTAATAACATATATGAGGCCCTTTAAAATTGGAGACAGGATTAAAATAGGTGAGATGACTGGAGATGTTATCGAAAAAACGCTTTTAGTTACAAGGCTTAGAACTGTAAAAAACGAAGAAATAACCATCCCAAATTCATCAGTATTGTCTGGGAATACAGTTAACTATTCTGCTTTGGCGCGCACCGAAGGCTTAATAATTCATACTACTGTTACCATTGGGTACGACGTACCCTGGCGCGATATGCATTTGGCTTTAATTGAAGCCGCATTAAGAGTAGATATGATACAGAAGAATCCTGAACCCTTTGTTTTACAAACTGCGCTCGACGATTTTTATGTGTCGTATCAAGTAAATGCCTATACACGCGAAGTCAGCCGACAAGCTATTGTATATTCCGAGTTGCATAAAAATATTCAGGATGTTTGTAACGAAAGAGGTATTGAAATATTATCACCTCATTACAGAGCACAAAGAGATGGAAATGCCACAACTATACCATCAGATTACTTAAATGACAATTATAAAGTTCCCGGATTTAATGTTAATATTAATCCAGAAGCGAAGAATCGTCCTGTTTAGTATCTGTCTGAAGTCTAAACTTCTAATAGTCTTTAATAAAATGAGATTTTGAAATTTATGCAGTTACAAAGTTTGCTATCTAAAATTCGTAATCCACACAAGCCCTTTGGTCAAGTATCTGGCGAATAATGGCGCCAACTTTCTGATGTTCGGGATGAACAACGTAGGCTTTTAAGTCATCCCACGTCTGAAACTCTGAAATCAGAGCCAAATCGTAAGTTTCAGAAGGATTGCTGTTGATGCCAACTTCTATAAACAATAACTCATCTATACTATTTCTAAGTTGTTCAAGTGAAGCTTTTATTGCTATAAGCTTCTCAGCTTTTTCTGTTTCCTGTAAATCACTTTTAAATTTAAAAAGCACTACATGTTTTATCATTGTCTGAAATATTTGTTAATTTGAAACCTGTTTTAAGTAACTGTTTGATTTTAGTTTTCTGATTTTATTAAAGACTATTAGAAGTTTAGACTTTAGACAGATAGATTAGACTAAATAGAAAGAAGAGATAATCAAGATTGTTAATTTATTTTGCACATTTTAAATAATTTACGGTTTATGTCTTAAATTCTTTTGTCTATTGTCTAAAAAATAATATTAAACAGATTCTAAATCTCTAATTGGGAATAATCCATCAGGATGTAAATTTAAGAAAAAAGTTGATTTATGCTGGTAATTGGTATAGCCGGAGGAACCGGTTCAGGAAAAACGACCGTGGTGCGTAAAATAATGGAGCAGCTGCCATGTGATGAAATTGCAATATTGCCTCAGGACTCGTATTATCGCGATAATGTTCACTTACCCTTGGAAGAGCGACAAAAAATCAACTTCGACCACCCCGATTCCATTGAATTTGATTTGCTGGTAAACCATTTGCAGTTGCTAAAAAAAGGCAAGGCTATTGAACAACCTGTTTACTCTTATCTTACCTGCACCCGTATGGAGGAAACCATTCGGGTTGAGCCTCGCAAAGTGGTTATTGTGGAAGGGATTTTGATTTTGGGCCATGCCGGACTCCGCCGACTGATGGATTTAAAAGTTTTTGTAGATGCCGAACCCGACGATCGGCTGATGCGGGTAATACAGCGCGATATTGCCGAGCGGGGCCGCACAGTTGGGAAAGTACTCAATCGTTACGAAGAAACTGTGAAACCCATGCACCTTCAGTTTATTGAACCCACCAAACGGTATGCTGACGTCATTGTTCCTCAGGGAGGAAACAATCATGTTGCCATTGATTTGCTTACACAATATATTTTGCGCATTTTAAGTCACCAATCTTAATTGAAATCTGATGCTGGAACAATTCGCTCCCGAAAATATAATGTTTCTCGATATTGAAACGGTGCCTCAGTTGGAAACTTTTGAAGCGCTAAACCCCGAAATGCAATTCTTTTGGGATAAAAAATCGGCCTATTTCCGCAAAGACGATCAAACTCCTGACCAGGTTTATGAAAGGGCCGGTATTTATGCTGAGTTTGGAAAAATTATCTGCATTTCGGCCGGGCTTATTTTTAACAGGAATGGTGAGCGCTTTTTTAAAGTAAAATCGTTTATGGGCGATGATGAAAAATTGTTGCTCGAAGATTTTGGTAAAATACTAACCGGGTTTTGCAGTGAGCCCAAAAATCAACTTTGCGGACATAACATCAAGGAGTTTGATATACCTTACATTGCCCGTCGAATGTTAATCAATGGTGTTCCACTGCCACCGGTTTTGGATATTGCAGGTAAAAAACCATGGGAAGTAAAGTTTTTAGACACATTGGATTTGTGGAAATTTGGCGATTACAAGCACTATACTTCTTTAGCTTTATTAACCACTATTATGGGAATTCCATCGCCTAAGGATGATATTGACGGAAGCCAGGTGGCAACTGTTTATTATAAAGAAAAGGATTTGGAAAGAATTGCTGTTTATTGCGAGAAAGATGTTTTTGCTACTGCACAATTGTTTTTGCGCTTAAAGGGCGAACCGCTCATTAATCAGGCTAACTTTATCAGAGCCTGATTATTTTAGTCGAGAAAGTACAGCAATGTTTTAATAAGCAACTCAGGCTGTTCGGCATGAAGCCAATGGCCGGCTGCCGGTATGGTAACCGTTTGTGCTTTAGGGAAAAAACGACTGATAACCAAAGAATCTTCGTCCATAATGTAAGGCGACAATTCTCCTTTTATAAAAAGAACAGGAATTTGAGGCCTTGAAAGAGTTTGCTCCGGTTTTAGGTTCGAAAAGCCATCCATTATCTCGGGTAAATTCAGCCGAAGGGCTTCCAGATTTAACTGCCATTGATACTGACCGGCAGATGAACGCCTGATGTTTTTCATCAGGAATTGCCGGAGTCCCTTGTTAGGCAGGCTTTTCTTTAATTCATTATCGATTTCTGTGCGGTTAGCCCATTTCGAAGGATCAACCGACAGCATGGCATCAATAATTAAATCGTGCTTATTGGTAATTTCAGCATAATTGGCAAATGCCCCATAATCTTTTGGCGCAATATCAATAACCACCAAATGATCGATAAGTTCTGGGTATTCCATAGCCAGACGCATGGCTGTTTTCCCCCCCATTGAGTGACCAATAAGCATCACTTTCTGCAAACCCATTGATTGAATCAATTCATGAATATCACCAGACAGAGCCTCGTATGTATGGTTTTCGTGGTGAGGGCTTCGGCCATGGTTGCGCTGATCGGGTAAAATAACCCTGAAATTTTCGGAAAGACTGGAAGCAATAGTCATCCAGTTGTCAGAAGCGCCATACAAACCATGTAGAATCATGATGGTGCGGTTGCCATTACCAACTTCCCTGAAATACAAATGCATGGACAATTATTTTATAAGCTGTTCCTTATAGAGGTTAATTGTTCTTTCCAGTCCCAAGTAAAGAGCATCGGCAATTAGGGCATGACCAATAGATACTTCTTTTAAAAACGGGATATGCTCATTAAAGTATTTCAGATTCTGCAAATTTAAATCGTGACCGGCATTAACCTTCAACCCTGCTTTATTGGCAATATTTGCTGCTTCAACAAAAGGGGCAACCGCCTTCTCCGGATTGATTGGGAAAAGCGTAGCGTAAGGCTCGGTATAAAGTTCAACCCTGTCGGTATTGGTATTAACAGCGCTCAATATAAAATCAGGGTTAGTATCGATAAAAATAGAAGTACGAATACCGGCTTCCTTGAACTCAGCAATAACATCCTGTAAAAACGATAAGTGGGTAATGGTGTCCCATCCTGCATTGGAGGTTATGGCTTCAGGCGGATCAGGAACCAGCGTAACCTGATGAGGTTTTACCGATTTAACTAAATCAATAAACTGACGCGATGGATACCCTTCTATATTAAACTCGGTACGTATTATTGGCCGTATATCGAAAACATCTTTTCGACGAATGTGCCGCTCGTCGGGACGCGGATGAACCGTTATGCCATCAGCGCCAAAATTTTGAGCATCAATGGCAGCTTTAACCACATCCGGAATGTTTCCACCTCTGGAATTGCGTAATGTTGCTATTTTATTTATGTTTACACTAAGTTTTGTCATTTTGGGTATTTAATTTGTAAGAAAGTTTTAATGATTAAACTGTTTTTGCTATTTTTTGTTTAAGTTTATATGCCCCCAGCTTTGACAAATATTTCTTTTATAGAAACGTTTATCAATTTTGGACGACAAAGTTATAAAGTATTTCCTGAATCCGATTTATGCTGGCAAAAGATTTAATTTCCGATGTGATTCCGGCACTCAAAACTTCAGATACCGGATTGGATGCACTCAACTGGATGGAGGCGTTCAGGGTGTCGCATTTGCCAATTGTTAATAACCGCATTTTTCTTGGTTTGATTTCCGATGTGGATATATACGACTTGAATTCTGCCGACGAGCCTTTGGGCAACCATCGGTTATCGTTAATGAAGCCCTATGTTTTTCACCATCAGCATATTTACGATGTTATTGAGATTGCTTCAAGATTAAAGTTGAGTGTAGTACCGGTTTTAAATGCCGAAAAGGAATTTTTGGGCGTTATTACCCAAAACGATTTAATGCATCGCTTTAGTGAGCTGATAGCAGCCCATACACCTGGTGGCATACTTCAAGTTGAAGTTGGTTTACGCGATTATGCTTTATCTGAAATTGCGCGCATTGTTGAGGATTCTGATGCCAAAATTCTGAGTTTATACGTGGCACAGGATTCTGATATTGGGACTTTGTCGTTAACTATAAAACTCAATCGTACCGATTTAACCATGACTCTTAATGCCTTTGAGCGATATGGCTACAAAGTCAGGGCTGTTTATGGCAGCGAAATGCAAATGGATGAAACTGTAAAACGTAATTATGAATCGCTCATCAGGTATTTAAGTGTGTAAGTTATTAATTGTGTGGGATGAGATGGTGGTGTGGTAATACTATTTATTGTGTTGTAATTCTTTTGTTTGTGGTGAGCTTCTCATCCAGGGCTGAAGGAATAGAACCACCTGCTCCTGGAATTCGTGAAGTTAAGGAGATTCTCATCTCAGGTAATTATCAAACCAAGCGGAAGGTAATACTCACCGAAGTCCCTTTTTCATTGGGGAGTCTGATTTCAGAAAAATATATTGCCGAACTGGCCGAGAGGGCTAAGCAAAATCTTTTAAATACTACTCTTTTTAATTATGTCTCGGTTACTTACCAGTATCCCGGCCAAAATGAAGTAATTTTTGAAATTACAGTTGAAGAGCGTTGGTATATTTGGGTTTTTCCCGTTTTT
>CALEUX010000136.1 GCA_937920475.1 uncultured Marinilabiliaceae bacterium | reverse complement strand
ATACTTCTGTGGGGAGGTTTATTTTCGTCATGAACCACCCTTTGACAGGACAGAGTTGATAAAGTTCCGCAAACGCATTGGAGAAGAAGGGGCTGAGATTCTTTTAAAGATGACCATTAATTTATTTCCAAAAAAAGAAGTTCAGGAGATGGCATTGTGTATAGAGGTTACAGGGGAAGAAAAACAGTAGAGGATTTTACAGAATTCTTTCCATACAGAATCATATAAACTACCGGAATAAATATAAATACCAACAGTAAACCAAACAGCAACCCGCCAATTACTACAATAGCCATGGGTTTTAACATTTCAGTACCATCACCAAATGCAAAAGCTAGCGGAATTAAACCAAATAAGCTATTGATATCGGTAATTAAAATAGGACGTAACCTTACAATCGCAGCTTGTTTAATGGCATCAACAATGCCAACCCCTTGGTCTCTTAATTCATCAATAAATGTAAGGAGCAAAACACCATTATTTATTTCCATTCCTGTGAGCATAATTATACCTATAAGGGCAGTAACGCTTAATGGTGTGCCTGTAATATATAAGGCGTAAGAAATCCCTGCCAGAGAAAGCGGTATGCGGATAATAATAATGAGCGGTTTAAGAAAACTTTCGAAATACAGCACCATTACTGCATACCCAAGAAATAGGGCAAAAATTAGGATGTATAGCATCTGGCTCATATTTTCGCTCAGCATTTGCGATTGTCCCCCATAATTCATCTTATAACCACGAGGCAAACTATGATTGTTCAATATTTTCTTTAGCTCACTTGTAGCTTCTCCCACGCTTTTACCTGAGACATTTGCTGTTACTTTTATTACCCTGTCCTGGTTCTTACGGTCAATTTGAACGGGTCCTGTTGCTTTTTCAACCGTAGCTATTGTTTGAAGGGGTATTTTAACACCTTTATTATTTGTTATATAAATATTCTCTAAATCAGATGCTGAGTTTATTTCTCGTTCGTCAATAATTATCCGTATGGGGTAGTAATAGGCTCCGTCTTTATATCTGGTTGGAACTGTACCGCCTACCATTGTTTTGATGGTATTCCCAATATCTTCAGAGCTAATACCCAAGTCAAATGCTTTTTGCCTATCCACCTTTATTTGAAATTCGGGTTTTGTAAGTCGTAAAGAAATGTCAAGCCCGGTAAGGTAATCGAGTTCTTTAAGCTCATTGCGAAGAATTGAGGCTTCCCTGAAAATTTCCTGCATGTTCTCATTACGTGATGCTAAAATCTCCAATTCAATATCAAATTGCCCTGTTTGCCTGATACCCTTCATTTTAGTATGGAAAACTTTAATAGTTGCATCGGGTGCCTTAACGGCTTTCATTACCGCGGGACGAAGTTTTTCTACATATTCATCAGTATCCATTGGTCGCTGTGCTGCCGGAACCAATTGTATGTTTAGCTCTCCTTCAAAACTATTCTCCGTTGTAACCAATCCCCAAACCTTGCCCCCGGCTAAAGTTGCATAGCCATGTATATAATCCTGTTCTGCAATTACTTTTTCAACCTGGCTCAGCACATTGTCGGTTTCTACCATTGATGTACCTGTGGGCATCATAACTTTTACGGTAATTAAGCCATCATCGGCTTTAGGCAAAAACTCCGAACCAGTTTTTTGTAAATATTGATACCCGGGGATAAGTAATAGAAGAAAACCCAATAGAACCAACCAGCGTAATTTCAATGACCAATGCAAAATCGGTTTGTACAGGTAAATTAATCCATTGATAAACAAATCAGAGATTCGGGCAATAAATGAGTGTTTCTTTCTTATGGGTTTTCTATCGGGGTAAAGCAGGTTCATAAGCATTGGCGTTACCGTGAGCGAAACAATCATTGATAAGAAAATGATAATTGCCACGGTTATTACCAATTCACGGAACAGCAACGATGCCATTCCCGGAACCAATAAAAAGGGTACAAACAGCGAAAGGAATGTAAGGGTTGCCGTTACAATTGCCCCACTTATTTGCACTGCACCTTTGGTAACTTTATCTTTTGTATCGGGTTCAGTTTCCTGTATTCGGGTAATATTTTCGAGCATTACCACGCTATTGTCAAGCACCACGGTCATGGCAACAACCAAACCACCTAATGTGAAAATATTTATGGAGAAACCGAATAGCTCCATTAGGAAGAATGTGCCAAGAAGCGTAGCAGGAAGACTCAAAATAAGTGATAATACCCTTCTCCAACCCGATAGAAAGAAAGCCGTAACTAAGGTTACCAGCAGGGCTGCCATAAGCATTGCGTCACGCACACCATTGGTTGCAAGCCGAACGTATTCTGCCTGGTCGTAAATCATTTCTATGCGTGTTGACGGGGGTAATTCTTCACGCAATTCTGCCATGCGTTGGGCAATATCGTCAGAAACAGTAACAGCATTGGCATCGGCCTGCTTGAAAATAGAGATTCTTACCCCTTCCTTTCCATTATACTTTGTGCGTATTCTTTGTAAACCATGATGGTCTTCGATTTTTGCAACATCTTTCAGTAATACCTGGGCATCGGTTCCCTGCTTGCGGATGATAAGGTTTTCTATTTCGGATAATGAGGCAAATTCTCCGTAAGTACGAATGATATAATCGCGATTTTGGGTTACCATTCTACCACCAACCATATCAACATTTTCTTTTTTTAGACGTGTAGTAATTTCATCAATGCTTATGTTGTACCCTTGCATTTTTAAAGGGTCAATATGGATGCGTATTTCTCGCATCATACCACCCGATAGGGCTGTGCCAGCCGAGCCTTTAACCGATGCAAACTCTTCCTGAAACTCGTTTTCTACCCAGGTGCGAAGCTGGGTTAAACTCATATTATCGTTTGAAACCAATAGTTCCACTACCGGAAGTTGTGAAGGGTCGGCTTTAAAAACCACAGGTTCTAAAATGCCCTGGGGCAACTCCTTCTTTACCAACCCCATCTTAGCCAATACATCCTGATATGCCACATCTCTATCAACACTAAAGTCGAAATTTACCAGTAGTGTATATACACCTTCTTCACAAGTTGATTCAATATAGTCAAGATTGTCAACGGTTGCCATTTTACGCTCAATAACCGTTGCCACTTCGTTTTCAATTTGTTCGGGTGTTGCCCCTGTCCAATATACATACACCTTAACCATAGGGTACGTTATGTCGGGAAGCATATTTGTTGGTAAACGCAAAAAACCTGCTACGCCAACAGCCATAATAACTATCATGAACATTATGGTTCCTGCAGGGCGTTTTATTGATTGTATCGTTAAATTCATTTTATTAATGTGCTAATTATTTAATGTGCTAATGGGTTAATTGTTTGTGTCATTTTTTTTTGGATGAAAAGATGATGCTTGATAACAATCGTTGGATTTCATTTAAAATTGGAAAGAGCTTTTCAGGCGTAGGATAAGATTTTGAATGTTTACATAGTAAAAGCCAATATTCTGTTTCTTCAGCTTCTTTTGAAGATATTTTCAGTTTGTGAATAAAATCGGCATTGCTCTCGGCAGATTGGGCTTCACGTATATTTGCCCCTATTGACGTTCCTGATTTTAATAATTGTCGGGCAATGATAAATTTTTTAAGGTTTTCCAATTCTTCTGCATACTCAATAATAGCCAGAGAGAACTCAAAGCTTTTTTCAACAATTATATTTCTCTTTTCCATACTATCAATTAATTTAGAAATT
>CALEUX010000135.1 GCA_937920475.1 uncultured Marinilabiliaceae bacterium | reverse complement strand
TATTGTATTGATTTAAAATTGTTAATCAATGAATTCTAAAAATTAGCACTGATTTGGTTTATGATGGTTTAGCAGATGAGATAAAAGAGACCATATATACTGTAAAGATAATGAAACGAGCATCTATTACCAAACGCAAACACGAAAGTAATAAATCATCAATAAGGTAGTTTCATCCGACCATATTTTTAAAATTATTAACGGATGAAACATACTTCTAAATTCATCGTATTAGGACTAAAAAAGTGATTTTTAATCATTGATAATATTTCAAAAAAAAGCTGATTTTTTCTTAGCTTTATTGTAACGATAAATTTAGGGGAACGCCCTGTTAAAAGCAATTTTTTTAATTTGAGATAGAAGCTAAGGTGTTTTTTAATAAAATGCCCAGTAACGTTGTCACTTAAGTTTGATTTGATGAAATGTTTTAATTCGTTAGTGGGGTGTTATTTGTACTGCGTTTTATAAATGTTTTATTAAATCATACAATGGGAAAACCAAATTTGTTAATAATCAAATGATTTCATACACAATGCATCATATTTCAATTGAAAAATTGCCAACCAATTAAACGAGCATGATTCGTTAAACACAAATACGGATGAAACCTCATCATGCGAGTTCCATCCGACCATATTTTAAAAAACACTTACGGATGAAAATGCAGATTCAAATCCTTGACAAAAGCCGTTTTGGAAATTTAAAGAATGCTTTACTAGTTCTAATTTTTATTGCCGGATTTGCACTAACTGCAAATTCGCAAAGTACCAGTAAGCAGGAGGCAGAAATTGCCAAACTAAGAACCCAGGTTGAACGCGCCCGTGTTGCCCACGAAAAACAGGAGAAAAAGGTACAGATTGCAGACTCTCTTATTACTGTTGGTACAACCATGCGTGAAGAGTCCTCAGATGAGATTAAGGCTGCGGTTAGTGCCATGAAAGCCAGAAATAAAGAGTATTCAGCTCAAAGAAAATCTCTCGAGAAAAGATTAAAGTCCAAATCACGTGAAGATGTAGCTGAAGCCAAAGCTGAAATTAAAACCCTTGATGCAGAGTATAAGGCTGAGTTAAAAGCGCATGATGCTCTAATGAAAGCCCAAAACAAGAAATCTGCCGATGGAACCAAGAATCTCGACCGTGGTAAAACCATGAAAAAAGAAACAGGCAAAATGCTTAAGGAAACGTCCAGAAATCTTACAAACGCCCAGTATGCTTTGGAAGATGCCATCGAAATAGCCGATGAGGATGCTCCAGTAAAAGGGAAAAAAGGAAAAAAGAAATAACCGAAATAGCTCATCGGGTGAAAGATAATGATGTCAACCTGGAATCTTGCAGGGAGATTTCCATAACAATTGAAGAAGCAGGGCGCCGCGCATTAAAAATGGCGGTGCCTTTTCTTTTTTTATGCCTTGTACCTTTTATCATAATTCATGGCTGGCAGCCTTTTGGGGAAATTTCCTTAACCGGCTTTATGTGGTTTGGATTAACCAGTTTTATCGGGATTGTAATCCACGAGCTGATACATGCCTTTGTATTTGGTTTGTTTACCAAAGGCGGCTTTAAATCCATCCGTTTTGGTGTAGATCGCAAAACATGGTCGCCTTATTGTCATCCTGCAACCAATATGAAAGTTTGGGTTTACCGCATAGGTGCGCTTGCTCCATTGGTTATTCTGGGCATTGTTCCCGTTGTTGCATCACTTTACTTTGCATCTGTTTTCTGGTTGTTTTTTGGGGTTATTTTTACCATTGCAGCCGGCGGCGATATCATTTCTGTTTGGTTAACTCGTAACCTTTCATCGGGCGATATAGTAAGAGATCATACTTCGAAACTTGGTTTTTATATTATTGATCAGCCGAAGATTTAATACATAAAACATATGAACAACTCAATTCCTGTAAAACCACTTCGCATTAAAAGTATCGACGTTTTAAGAGCGTTAACCGTTGTTTTAATGATTTTTGTGAACGACATTCCGGGAGTTAAAAACATTCCTGATTGGTTGAATCATTATCCGGCAGGTGTGGATGGCATGGGATTGGCCGATGTGGTTTTTCCGTTGTTTCTTTTCCTTGTTGGTATGTCAATACCGTTTGCCATCAGTAACCGTTTAGCAAAAGGGGAGAGCAAATTATCAATAGTTGCTCATATTGTTAAGCGTTCGGCTGCTTTGGTGCTCATAGGTGTACTTATGGTGAACACCAGTGGACTTAATGCTGAAGCAACAGGCCTGGATAAAAATCTTTGGTCGTTACTCATGTATCTGGCAGTTATTGCCATTTGGAGTGTTTATCCAAAAAAGGAAAACGGAAAAGCAGGGATTTTAGGTCGCTGGTTGCCTTTGGCAGCCTGGGTGGTTTTAATTGTTTTAGCAGTAATATACCGAGGTGGAGAAAATGATCAAATCAGATGGCTGACGCCTCAATGGTGGGGCATTTTGGGCCTTATTGGCTGGGCTTATCTTTTCTCGGCACTTGCTTTTTTAATTATAGGCAGTAAAATTCGTGTAACTGCTGTTGTTTTAATTTTGCTAATGGCCTACCATATGTTGATGGAATCAATTCTCCCGGTTAAAGGCTGGGTAAACTGGTTGGTTCTACCTGGTGGAGGTTCATATGCCAGCATGACCACCATTGGGTTGTTGGCCTCGTTAATTCTTCGTCGATATTCTGAAAACCTTAAAACCTTCTTTTCTGCATTCTTCTTATTGGGGGTTCTGTTTTTTATTCTCGGTTTTGCAACCCGGCCATATTGGGGAATATCCAAACTTGGCGATACGCCATCGTGGGTATATATTTGTATGGGGATTTCATTTTGGTCGTTTGCTTTGGTGTATTATATTGTTGATATAAAAGGCAAAGCGTCATGGTTCCGATTTTTCGAACCGGCAGGTGTCAATACTTTTCTGGCCTATCTTTTACCCAGCGTTTATTATCATGCTATTTGGTTTGCAGGACTTTATTATCCGTTATGGCTAAGCCATTCGTGGGGCGGATTGTTCCGTGGTATTCTGTTTTCTTTACTGATGGTTCAAATTACAGCATGGCTTACCAGAAGAAATGTTCGTTTAAAACTCTAATCATCCAGATGGTGTGCAGTTGTGTATTTTATCTCATTCATCACAAAGGAACTGTTAACATTGGCAATATTACCTATCGCAGTTAATTTGTTGTAAATAAAAGCGTGATACGCATCCATATTTTCGGTAACAACCTTTAGCAGATAATCATGAATGCCTGCAACGTGATGGCATTCCATTACTTCCGGAATCAGAGATACTTTTTTTTCAAACTCTCTGATCATATCCTTATTGTGCTCCTTTAATGATACATGACAAAAAACGGTGAGCAATTTGCCGAGCTTCTTTTTGTCGGTTAATGCTACATATTTACTGATATATCCTGCTTTCTCGAGTTTACGTATTCTTTCAAAAACCGGAGTCGCTGTTAAATCGAGGTAATGTGCCAGCTGTTTGGTGGTTAGCCTGGCATTATCTTGTAAAAGCATCAGAAGCTTAATGTCGGTTTTGTCTGGTTTCATATACTCTAAAACTTGTTTTTTAATGGTCACAACTTGTCCCGATTTATCGGGATAGCCTGCCTCGATATATCGGGGGAACTCGCCGGTTAGTCATTGGCTGCGCCGGTCTTCGATTCCCCTGTGTGAGAAAAAGGCTCTCATGGCTCGTTTCATTTGTCTTACAGATTATTATTCTGGGTTTATTATTATTGATATATATTGAAAGATTAATAAACTAATATAAATCAAAAATAAAGAATAAAAAACTAATTAAACTACTTATATATGGTATAAAAATATATAAAATATTAAATTTAAAGAAAAACGACACTATGGATAATATATTTCACCCCGAAAGTTTGATGATGTCGCATGGGTTTCATGCTGCCGACCATCAGGGAGCTATTAAATGCCCGCTTTTTCAGAATTCCACGTTTGCATTCAGGACTGCCGAGGCTGGAAAGTCGTTTTTCGAACTGGCCTATGGATTGCGCCAAAAAGTTGAAGGCGAAGAAACTGGCATGATATACAGCCGTTTGAATAACCCGAATCTCGATTTGGTTGAAAAACGTTTGGCGCTGTGGGATGGGGGAGAAGAAGCCGCTTTTTTTGCGAGTGGAATGGCTGCCATTTCTACACTTGTTTTTACCTTTTTAAAACCGGGCGATTGTTTATTGTACGGAGCTCCGGTTTATGGTGGTACCGACCATTTTTTTAACTATGTTTTACCGTCGTTTAACATTGATGTTATAAAATTTAATGCAAGTGATTCTTTTGAAACTATTGTTAAAAGAACTGAATCTGCCAATCACGGGAAAATACCCGGATTAATTTATACTGAAATTCCCGGTAATCCAACCATCTCACTGGTTGATATTGATATGTGCAAGCAACTGGCCAACCATTTCGAAAAAGATGGGAAGCGCCCTATTCTGGCTGTTGATAATACTTTTCTGGGGCCGGTTTTCCAGCATCCTTTAAAATTTGGAGCCGATATTTCGTTGTATTCGGCCACTAAATTTATTGGTGGACACAGCGATGTCATTGCTGGTGCCTGTGTTGGTAATTCCAACCTAATAGGTCAGTTAAAATGTATGCGTACATTTTTTGGCTGCATGCTCGATCCGCATTCATCGTGGTTAATTTTACGAAGTCTGGAAACTTTAAAAATCCGCATGGAGCAGCAAGCATTGAATGCCCGAAAAGTAGCTGAATATCTGCAAAAACATCCTGCGGTTGACAAAATTCATTACCTCGGTTTTTTGAAAGACAGCGACTCACAAAAAGCCATATTCGAAAAACAGTGTCTGTCGGCAGGATCCATGATTTCTTTTGAAATCAAAGGTGGAGAAAAGGAAGCTTTTCTGTTTCTGAATAATTTAAAGTTGTTTAAGCTGGCAGTAAGTTTGGGCTCAACTGAAAGTTTGGCAGAGCATCCTGCAACCATGACACATGTTGACGTATCGGCCGAAGACCGTGAAATGCTTGGTATTAATGAAAAATTAATACGTTTAAGCATTGGTCTCGAAGATGCAGATGACCTGATTAAAGCCATTGAACATGCTTTTAATAAAGTATTTTAGAATAAAAACTGTAGCTATTTAAAATTTAATATAGAAAGATTTAGACAGAAAACTTAGGAAAAAAGCTAAATGGCAAAAAAATCAAACAATTATTCTAAATGTCATATTTACAGGCCTGCCTAAAAAGGCAGGCCTGTATGATCTGTTAAGTCTTGTCTATCTGTCTAATCCCGATTCTCGGGACTTTGCATCTAAGCTTCTAAAAGTCTATAAAAATTGTAACAGCATCTTACTTTATTCTGAAAAAGCTTACAGCGTCCTTAAGAGTTTCTGCCTGTGCCGCAAGCTCTTCTGAGCTGGAAGCCAACTCTTCCGACGATGCTGAATTTTGATTGGTTACCTGCACCAATGTTTGAACGGCATTGTTAATCATATCGGCCCCAATTTTTTGTTCCGACCCTGAAGCCGAAATCTCTTTAACAAGCATGTTGGTTTGCTGGAATTCAGGAACCAGTTTTTCCAAAAGTTCCCACGAATGTTGCGCCACTTCTAAGCTGCTCTTTGTAAGCAAGTCAATCTCAAGTGCTGCTTTTTGTGTGTTTTCCGAAAGTTTTCTGACCTCTCCGGCTACAACACTAAAGCCTCTACCTGCATCTCCGGCCCGGGCTGCTTCAACCGCTGCGTTTAATGCCAGAATGTTGGTCTGGAAGCTGATGTCTTTAATAATAACCGACTTGGCCGTTATCTGCTCCATGGCGTCCAGGGTTTCTTTAAAAGCATCCTTGAGTTGGATAATGCTTTTTGCCGATTCGGTGGCAATATTATCTGTTTTATTAGCATTGTCGGTGTTTTGAAGTATGCTCGATACCATTTCTTCCATCGATGTGCTTATTTCTTCGGTAGATGCGGCTTGTTCAGCAGCACCGTCGGCAATAAGCTGAGAAGCTTCGCTCATTTGTTGCGAGGCAGTTACCACATTTGATGCGCCTTCAGAAATTTCAGTAACAATCTGCCGCAGTTTATGAACCATTTCGTTGATGGAATTTGAGAGTATGCCAACTTCATCCGACAGTTGTGTGTGAATGTCAACGGTTAAATTACCGGCAGAGATTTGAGTAGTCTTTTCCGATAAATCAACAATCGGCCTGCTAATTCTTCGGCCAATGATAAAGGCTAACAAAATACCGGCCAATAGTGTTAGCGTTGAGATGATTACCACGAGAGTAATGGTTTGCGTTAACTCCCGTTCTCTTTCTTTTCTGAAATTATTCACAATAACATCAATGTCATCAAAATACAAACCTGTTCCCACCACCCAGTTAAAAGGCTCAAAGTATTTGGAATAACTTCTTTTGGGCATCGGAGTTGTTTCGCCCAGTTTGGGAAACCAATATTCAGTAAAGCCACCGCCTTCCATACCGGCAGCGATTATCTTTTTGATAAATTCCGTACCATTGGAGTCGACAAGATGGAGTCGGTTAGTTCCTTCAACGCCTGTAGAGCCCGGTAAAACCACATTTAATCCATCCCGGGTATCGGCCCAAAAATACCCTCCATCGCCATATTTAATACCACGCAAAACATCAGCGGCTTGCTTGCGGCCCTGTACTTCTGATAATTCGCCTGAATTAATCTTATCGGCAAACCCTTGAAGCATGGTAACAGCAGTTTCCACCTCGCTTTGCAGCATATGGTCGAAGCTGGCCATGAGTTCAGTTTCAATTTTGTTGAGTTGATCAACTGTTGACCGGTAAGTGATTATTGTGAAAGTTACCGTAATTACAACAGCCAAAAAGAACAATACAGTTCCGGTAAAAAAAACAATTTTATTGCCGATTTTGGAGAAGAAACGTCTGATCATAGTGGTATAAGTTTTGTGTTCGCTTATTACGCCAATTCGTTCGCTTAGTTCTATAATGAATGTTAATTATAGGTTATAAGTTACTGATTTGTTATTAATAAATAAAATAGTTCAATCGGAAAAATAAACTATTATATAGCAATTAGAAAATTAATTTGTTCTGATTTAATGAATAGAAATGGGATGGTTGTAAAACAATAATAGAATGGTATTCAATGCCATTTCAAAAATATTAATATAAAAGTTGCAACAGATTTTATATGAGTAGAATCGAGAATCGATAATTTTTATAAGTTTGTGCCAAATTAAATTAACCTTAATTAAACGTTAAATATGGGGTTGTTACAAAAGCGATATTCCCAGTATGATGTGCCGCAAAAAATTATGGCTGCGGGTATATATCCCTATTTCAGAGCCATTGAATCGCATCAGGATACAGAAGTAATCATGAACGGCAAAAAAGTTCTGATGTTTGGTTCGAATAGCTATTTGGGCTTATCGTCGCATCCAAAAATTATGGAAGCCTCCATCAAAGCCATTGAAAAATACGGAACAAGCTGTTCGGGCTCCCGTTTTTTAAATGGTACATTGGATATTCATCTGGAACTTGAACACAAACTGGCACGATTGGTTGGGAAAGAAGCCGCTATTTGTTACAGTACCGGATTTCAGGTTAATTTGGGCGTTGTGTCTGCTATGTGCGGCCGTAATGATTATCTATTGCTCGACGAACTCGACCATGCTTCTATTATTGAAGGAAGTCGTTTGTCGTTTTCCAAAGTGTTGAAATTTGAGCACAACAATATGGAGTCGCTCGAAGCCAAATTAAAGGTTTGCGATCCCGATAAAATTAAGTTGATTGTGGTGGATGGTATTTTTTCGATGGAAGGTGATATTATCAATTTGCCCGAAGTGGTGCGTTTGGCCGAGAAATACAATGCCAATATTATGGTTGATGATGCCCATTCGCTGGGTGTTATTGGCGAGTGTGGTCGTGGTACGGCTTCTCACTTTGGACTTACAAATAAAGTTGACTTGATAATGGGTACTTTCTCAAAGTCACTGGCTTCACTTGGTGGTTTTATTGCCGGCGATGAGGTGTTGATTAATTACCTGAAACATAACTCCAGATCCTTGATTTTCAGTGCCAGTATGACTCCTGCCTCAGTTGCGAGTGTTTCTGCTGCCATTGATATCATGCTCGATGAGCCAGAGCGTATTCAACATTTATGGGACTTAACATTCTATGCTCAAAAAGCTTTTGTGGAGGCCGGTTTTGATATTGGAAAATCTGAATCGCCCATTATCCCTTTGTTTATACGTCACGATTACAAAGCCCTTGAAGTAACACGGTTGTTATTGGAGGAAGGCATATTTGTTAATCCTGTGGTTTCGCCAGCAGTACCTAAAGAAGACAGTCTTATCAGGTTTTCGCTGATGGCCACACACACATATGAGCAGCTCGATTATGCCATTTCCAAAATAACTGAAGTTTGCAAGAAACTCGGAGTTTTAAATCCTGTTTCTGTTGGTTAATATTTAATTAATAGTCTTGGTTTTGAAAAGGAAAGTAATTTTTATTACCGGGGTTTCGTCCGGATTTGGTCGGGAAACCGCACTGTTTCTGGCTGGTCTGGGGCATCAGGTTTATGGTTCGGTGCGTCGAAATATTGATGATATGCCGACGATAAACCTGGTTGGCATGGATGTTGCTGACAGTCAATCGGTTCAATGGGCGGTTAACGAAATTGTTAAGAAAGAAGGCCGTATTGATGTTTTAATTAACAACGCCGGAATGGGCATTGCCGGTGCACTAGAAGAAACCAATCAGGAAGAATTGTTTATCCAGATGGATACCAATTTTTTTGGCACGGTGCGTACCATTAATGCCGTGTTGCCTTACTTTCGTAAGCAACAATCCGGCACCATCATCAACATCAGTTCCATTGGTGGTTTAATGGGATTGCCTTTTCAGGGTTACTACTCAGCCAGTAAATTTGCAGTAGAAGGATACAGTCAGGCGCTGCGTCTCGAGTTAAAACCATTTAATATTAATGTTGTTGTGGTAAATCCCGGCGATTTTGCCACTCAATTTACGGCAAACCGTAAGGTTATTGCTGCCAGCAAACAAAATTCTGTTTATCCGCAGTTTGAAACCACCCTTCGGGCTATTGAAAAGGATGAAAGCCATGGTTTAAGCCCTCAGGTACTTGCCAAAAAAATCGCTCGCATTGTTGATTTAAAAAAGCCTGCCCATCGCTACATTGTTGCTTCTGCAGTACAAAAAATTTCTGTTACCATAATGAAATTACTGCCTGCAAAGTGGTTCTCTAAGCTTTTAGCAGATTATTACGGCATAAAGTAATTTGTATTTCTGGCAACTACAAATGCTCAGTTTGGTTAGCCAATTTATTAATGCCAGGTTGAATTATCCATACGCCAATAGGGTAGAACCAAATGAGAAAGAATTCTCCAATATAATCGCCAAAAGTCACTTTTCTTTTTAACTCAGCGGTTTTATAGGTTCGTGCTACAAAATAGATGCAATAAATGCTACAAAACATTGCAAAAAAATGCAATGGTACAACAATGGCCATTGCTCCAAACAAACCAATCGGATTAAATGGTTCATACATAATGGTTCCCAGTATGAGCATGAAAACCAAAACAAAAATCATTATATAAACAAAAGGGAAAATAACAGAAAACTTAAAAAAACCGGTTTGCATTTTAAACTCATTCGGAATCGCTTTTTGCAGTCCATTACCGGTCGACCAAAACCATCCATACTGAAAGGTTGCACTGATGAATGCTATGACTGGGATATACTTAAAATAATCAGTTATCTTAACAAAATCAGGCTCGCAACCAATTGCCAATCCTGAAATTATATTTATCACCAGAATAATATTGAGCACGAACGGAATGCCAAAAATGAGCAGAAATAACTGCCAATGCTTTGCTTTTAAAAAATGTTCAATCATGGTGGTTAAGGATTAAGGTGTTTTTGTTTATAGTATAAAACTAATAATTTATGCCCGAATTATCCTATGGCTAAGTTTTTTATTTCAAATAATTCGTATTAACTTTAAAATAAAAGAGTTTAATCAATAAATACAAGCTATTATGGTAATAAAATGGACTGCAGATTTATCAGTAAAAAACGATGGTCTGGATAAGGAACATCAGCGATGGATCGAGATTTTAAACGATTTCTATCAGGGATTAATGGCAGGTAAATCAAAAGAAAAACTGGAAGAATTGGTGATAGCCATGCTCGATTATACAAAATATCATTTTTCGAGCGAAGAAAAATATATGGCATTCATTAATTATCCCGGTTTAGATGAGCATAAAACCATTCATGCTTCTTATGTTGAAAGAATAACTGAATTTCACGATAAAATTAAAAACGGAAAACTAATAGTATCTTTAGAGGTCACTAACTTTTTAAAAACATGGTTAATAAACCATATTAAAGGTACTGATATGCAGTATGCCAATTATAAAAAGTGATCAATAAATAGTGACAAGCCAATAGTTAAAAAGGCTGAAGGCAGAAGCTCTTAGCTGTTGGTTCTTAGTTTCTCGCAGCTAACAATTAATCATTTGCATCTAATTATAATTGACCCATCAGTTTGATTTTTAGTGAGCATCAATGCATTTTTCTCTTGTTAGAAAGGGGAGTGCCAAATATTTATAACTTCAAAAAACAGCATTTTTCATGAAGATAATTAGCACAATTTTGGTTTTAGCTTTGTTGGTGCTGTCGTGCCAAAGTAGAAAGAGTCCATCCGAGCAATGGATACAACTTTTTAACGGTGAGAATCTGGATGATTGGGAAATTAAGTTCACCGGGCAACCTGTTGGCGTTAACTATAAAAACACTTTCAGAGTAGAAGATGGATTATTAAAGGTAAGATATGACCAATACGACAGTTTGGAGAATGTGTTTGGGCATATAATAACCAATCAATCATGGTCGCATTACAGAATCAGAGCTGAATACCGATTTGTTGGAGAACAGGTTCCCGGAAGCCCGGAGTGGGCTTCTCGGAATAATGGGATTATGATTCACAGCCAATCAGCCGAAAGTATGAGGCTAAATCAGGATTTCCCTGTTAGTATAGAAGTGCAACTTTTAGGGGGTAATGGAATTGATGAGCGCTCCAATATGAATGTTTGTACGCCTGGAACTTTGGTTATGATCGATGGGGAATATATTACCGATCATTGTTATAATTCAAAGGCCGGAACCTATCATGGCGATCAATGGGTTACAGTTGAAGTTGAAGTGCGCGGCGATTCAATTATTAAGCATATTATTGATGGTGAGGTGGTTTTGCAATACCAAAAACCTATTCTGGACGAGCAGTCTCCCGATTATGAAAAGCTATTATCACCCGAAACCGGAAAAAGACTAACCAGAGGGCATATCGCTTTGCAGGCCGAAAGCCATCCAACAGATTTCCGGAAAGTTGAGATATTGGTGCTTGAGGAGTAACTTAAAACTGATAACTTATAAAATAAACTGAATTCCCAGAATCCAGTGGCTTGGGTTGAAGTTAATATCCCACTGGGAGTTGTTGGATTTCCAGTCCAATATGGAATATTCAATTCCTCCAAGTGTTAAGTATAATCCAAATTTAGACGAGAAAAACCATGTTAGTTCCGGAATCAATCTGGTGCTGAAGTAATCTGTTTCAGTGCGTCTTTCATTTGAAAAGGTATATAAAGTACCCGTTTCGAGAATTGGTATAATCAAACCTGATTGATTATAAACTTTTCCTGCGACAAGGGTATTGAAATCAGTTGTTAGGTTACTGTAACTAAATTTCATTTTGGTGCTTAAAAAATTTTAAACAGATACTAAATTAGTTATTTTTCATTTCAACCTGACATTTTAATAGTTTAAATCCTTCTTTTAACATTTGGCTATTTGTACCATCTGTTTTTTTGAAATTTCGTCGAAAAACTATATTTTTAAAGTCTAAATATTTGATTGATTTGATTTTTAATTAGTCGCAATTGTTCCTAAATAAGCTGGTTATGCAAACAAAACTTCAGGAATTAACTGAGAAAATTTATAACGAGGGAGTGCAAAAGGCACGCGAAGAGGCTGAAGCCATTTTAGAAGAAGCCCGTAAAAAAGCTGCCGACATCGAAAAGGCTGCAGAGAAAAATGCCGAAGCCATTGTTAATGAGGCGCGTCAGAAGTCAGATATCTTAAAAAGCCACGTTGAATCGGAACTGAAAATGACTCTTAGTCAGTCGGTTTCGGCTTTAAAACAGGAACTTACCGGATTAATTACCCTTAAAGCTATACAACCATCGGTAAAGGAGTCGTTTGGAGATGTTGATTTTGTTCAAAGGCTGATAGAGATGGTGGTAAAGGGTTGGGCCGAAAAGGGCAATTTCAATTTGCAGGTTATTTTACCCGAGAAGGATCGCAAACAGATGGAGAGCTTTTTCAAAAACCAGTTGGCAGCCGAGATGAATAAAGGCCTTGAGTTAACCTTTTCGGATGGATTGAAAACAGGCTTTAAAATAGGGCCATCGAACGATAGCTATCTGATAAGCTTTACCGATCAGGATTTTATGAATTTCTTTAAAGCTTATCTGCGACCAAAATCCAATGAACTTCTTTTTGAGGAACCCAAATGATAGAACGAAACTATTATTGTTTGGTTGCCGGTTTGCCCGATTTGGTTGCCGATGAGAAAAAACTCTCTTTTACCTCGGTGCAATTCAGAGAAATGATCCGCGAGGATTTGCATCCGGCTGATTTTGCCCTGGCAAAACTGTTTTTTCTGCCATTCGACCACATAAATCTGCTCAATCTGCTGTTCTCAAAAAATGAGGAATGGGACGAAAGAGGAAATTTCTCCCGCGAAGATTTTGAGCAGGTGGCCGACCGGAAATCCTTCGAACTGGCCGACTTGTGGGCTTTTCCATCCTATATGGTTGATTTTATCAATCAATATTATGGTGAAGAAGGTGTTGAGCATTACTTTGCCGGAGATATGCTGCTTACAGCGGGTTATTTCAATTATTTAACCGGAAATAAAAACCGGTTTGTACGCGACATTGCTACCAGCAACCGAAATATAGGCAATATTATGAATGCCCTTAACGGCCGAAAGTATGAAGTTGCCTTCGAGAAAAATCTGATAGGAGAGGATAGTATTACAGCTGCATTGGCTAAGAGCCGTGCCCGTGATTTTGGCCTTTCAACCGAAGTGGAGGACATAGAAGCGTTGATTCAGATTTTTGAAACCGACAATTTGCTCGACCGTGAGTTCAAACTCGATGTTTTCAAGTGGAACAAATTGGATGAAATGACGTTCTTCAACTATTTTACCATTGAGCGTGTTCTGGCGTTTCTGCTAAAACTGTTTATTGTGGAACGGTGGTTCCAACTGGATAAAGAAAAAGGGCAACAAATGTTTAATAAGATACTGAAAGATATTGAATCGGATTTTCAGTTTCCTGATGAATTTACATTAGCATATGGAAAGAAAAAATAAAACCACCGGTAAGGTTGCCGGTATTGTGGCAAACCTTGTAATTGTTGATGTTAGCGGGCCGGTTGCTCAAAATGAAATTTGTTTTATTCATTTGGCACACGAACGGTTAATGGCCGAAGTTATTAAGGTTGTGGGGAATCATGCCTACGTGCAGGTTTTTGAAAGTACACGCGGACTTAAAGTGGGTTCGCATGTGGAATTTGAAGGCCACATGCTCGAAGTTACCCTTGGCCCCGGTATTTTGTCGCGCAACTATGATGGGCTGCAAAACGACCTGGACAAAATGGAAGGCGTATTTTTAACCCGGGGCGAATATACCGATCCGCTTAACCGTGAAGTTAAATGGGCTTTTAAGCCTATTGCTCAAAAAGGCGATAAAGTTACTGCTGGCGATTGGCTGGGGGAGGTATCGGAAAATGGGATGCCTCATAAAATTATGGTTCCTTTTAAAATGGAAGGACGATACGAGATTAATTGGGTGATTGAGGCCGGCAACTACGTGGTTGATGAGGTTATTGCCAAAATAACCGACGATGAAGGTAATGAGTTTCCGCTTACCATGGTGCAGCGTTGGCCGGTAAAAATGGCCATCAGAGCCTATAAAAACAAGCCACGCCCATTTCGTTTGCTCGAAACCGGTGTTCGTTGTATTGATACGTTGAACCCAATTACCGAAGGTGGAACAGGTTTTATCCCAGGTCCCTTTGGAACCGGTAAAACGGTACTCCAGCACGCCATATCCAAACAGGCCGAAGCCGACATAGTAATTATAGCTGCCTGTGGTGAGCGTGCCAACGAGGTAGTTGAAATATTTACCGAGTTCCCCGAACTCGATGACCCGCGTACAGGCAAAAAACTTATTGAGCGTACCACCATCATCGCCAATACTTCTAATATGCCGGTAGCAGCGCGTGAAGCATCGGTTTATACTGCCATGACGCTGGCCGAATATTACCGCAGCATGGGATTGCGTATTCTTCTCATGGCCGATTCAACTTCGCGATGGGCACAGGCGCTACGCGAAATGTCGAACCGGTTGGAAGAGCTTCCCGGCCCCGATGCTTTCCCTATGGACTTATCGGCGGTTATTTCGAACTTCTATTCGCGTGCCGGTTATGTGTATCTCAACAATGGCTCTACAGGTTCTATTACTTTTATCGGAACGGTATCGCCGGCAGGTGGTAACCTTAAAGAGCCGGTAACCGAGAGCACACGTAAGGCAGCCCGCTGTTTCTACGGTCTTTCGCAGGCTCGTGCCGATAGCAAGCGCTACCCGGCCATCGACCCCATCGATAGTTACTCAAAATATCTGGAATATCCAGAAGTACAGGAAAGCCTGGAGAAAAATGTGGGTAGCGAATGGCTTGGGGATGTGTTAAAAGCCAAAGACGTGTTGCTGCGCGGTAAGGAAGCCATGGAGCAAATCAATATTTTAGGCGATGATAGTGTGCCTTTATCTTTTCACGACCGTTACTGGAAATCGGAATTGATTGACTTTGTAATTCTTCAACAGGATGCTTTCGATAAAATTGATTGTTCAACCCCAATGAAGCGCCAGAAGTATATGCTCTCAAGTGTGCTTAAGGTTGCCGATTCGGAATTTACATTCAAAGGATTCGAAGAGGTTTCGGGGTTTTTTAAAGAGGTGATTAACTACTTTAAGCAAATGAACTATTCTGAATTTGAGTCGGAACAGTTTAAAGCCCACGAGAAAGCCTTGCAAGCCTTCCTGAAAGAAAGAATGAACTAATTGTATAACAGGAAAACAGAGAATTATGGAAAGTCAGGCATTTCAAAAAATATATACCAAATTAACCAACATAACCAAGGCTACTGTTACACTTAAGGCTACTGGTGTGGGCTACGAGGAAATGGCAGTAGTATATGGTCGCTTAGCACAGGTGGTGAAAATTATTGGCGATCAAATTACACTTCAGATCTTCTCAGGAACGGAGGGTATCCCTACCAACGCTGAAGTAACTTTTCTGGGGCGGCCACCACAGCTCAAAGTGAGCGACCAGTTGGGCGGCCGGTTCTTTAATGCGTTTGGAGATCCAATTGATGGAGGCCCTGAAATTGAAGGTGAGGTTCGTGATATTGGTAGTCCATCCGTAAACCCGGTTCGGCGTCGTCAGCCATCGCAGTTGATTGCAACCGGTATTGCAGGTATCGACCTGAACAATAGTTTGGTGTCGGGGCAGAAAATTCCGTTTTTTGCCGACCCCGACCAACCCTACAACCAGGTAATGGCTAATGTGGCACTTCGTGCCAAAGCCGACAAAATTATATTGGGTGGGATGGGATTAACCAACGACGATTACCTCTATTTTAAAAAAGTATTTGAAAATGCAGGTGCACTTGATCGTATTATTAGTTTTGTTAATACTACCGAAAATCCACCTGTTGAGCGATTGCTGGTGCCCGATATGGCCCTAACAGCAGCTGAGTATTTTGCTGTTGATAAAAACGAAAGTGTGCTGGTACTGCTAACCGATATGACTCTTTTTGCTGATGCATTGAGTATTGTATCGAACCGTATGGACCAGATTCCTTCTAAGGACAGTATGCCGGGTTCGCTTTATTCCGATTTGGCAAGAATTTACGAGAAGGCGGTTCAGTTTCCATCGGGCGGCTCAATTACCATTATCGCTGTTACAACGTTATCAGGTGGCGATATTACCCATGCTATCCCCGATAATACCGGTTATATTACCGAGGGACAGTTGTTCCTGCGCCGCGATTCAGATATTGGAAAAGTTATTGTTGACCCATTCAGGTCGTTGTCCCGCCTAAAGCAGCTGGTAATTGGTAAACAAACCCGAAAAGACCATCCGCAGGTAATGAATGCGGCTGTTCGTTTGTATGCCGATGCTGCCAATGCCAAAACCAAACTGGAAAACGGTTTCGATTTAACTGATTACGATGAGCGTACACTGGATTTTGCCCGTTCGTACTCTGATAAATTATTGGCCATTGATGTTAACGTGGATACCGAAACCATGCTGGAAATTGCCTGGGACTTATTTGGTAAGCATTTCTCAAAAGCAGAAGTGGGCGTGAAGCAGGAATTTACTGATATGTATTGGAAAGGATGAAACAGATTGTTGGATAACAAGATGTAAGACAGAGTGGTAAGTCAATAACAACTGTCTCTCTGTTCATCTAATTATCTAATATCTAAATATCAAAATTGGATGTCGATAAAATTTCAATATAATAAAACTTCGCTGCAAGGCCTCGAAAAGCAGTTGAAAGTGCGGCAAAGAGCGCTTCCAACGCTTAAAAACAAGGAGTCGGCGTTAAGGAGTGAAGTAAAGCGAGCCAAAGACCATGCTCAAACGCTGGAAAAGCAATTTGAGCAGGAATTGCAGCGTTACGACCAGATGGTGCGTTTGTGGGGTGAATTTGATACGTCGCTTTTACGAATTGCTGATGTTGATTTATCGGTAAAAAAAATAGCCGGGGTATTAACCCCTGTTCTCGAAGAGGTGAAGTTTGAAGTGGAACCATACAATCCTTTTACCCAACCGGTTTGGTTTGCCGATGGAATAGCTGTTCTGCGAAAACTATCGAGGTTAGGAATTGAACGGGAAGTGTTTTTGCGAAAAATGGAATTGCTCGACCATGCCCGGAAAAAAACCACTCAAAAGGTGAATCTGTACGAGAAAGTTCAGATTCCGGGATTTGAAGATGCCATGCGGAAAATTAAGCGTTTCCTCGAAGATGAGGACAATCTTTCCAAATCGGCACAGAAAATTGTTAAAACACGTCAACAACAGGAGGTGGAATCATGATAGTCCCAATGCTGAAATATTCGTTTCTGGTGTATCATGCCGAGTACGATGCTTTTCTTGAGCATTTAAAGAATCTCGGGGTTTTGCATATTCAGCAAAAGCAGCATGAGCCCACACCCGAAATACAAGACCTTTACCGTAAACATTCTGACCTGTTGCGTACCATAAAATTGCTTCAGGCACATCAGAATGTTAAGGATTTTATGGCCTCTGATATTGATTTAACCGATGGAGAATTGTTACTGGGGCGCATTCGTGACATCGAAGCCCGGATGGAGCAAAAAATGCAGCAAACGGCGCTTCTCGAAAAAGAAGAAAAACTGGCATCTCCCTGGGGGGAGTTTTCTCACCAATTAATTCAAAGACTTTCTGACGAAGGTGTTAATCTCAGATATTTAATTTGCCCGGTAAGAAAGTTTCAAAGTGATTGGGAAAAGGATAATTGTTTGGAAGTTATTAGTGATACCGAAGGTTATCGTTATTTTGTGCGCATTGAAAGAGGCGATGAGGTAAATCAGTCTCTTGATATGGAAGGGGTTGATGAAATTAAGCTTCCCGGAAAACCACTGTCGGTTTTACAGAACGACCTCTCAGACATACGCACCGAGGTGGCTAAATTGAATAATGAGTTGACTTCTATTGCATTTAAGGGTGTGCCATTACTCGAAAGATATGCCGAAAAATTGCGTTCGCAAATTGCCGATGCCGATGCCATTCATCAAACCAGTCACGAAGTTGAAGGTTCTTTAAGATTGGTTGAAGGTTGGGTGCCGGAGTCAAAAGCGGAAGCCTTGGAACAAGGAATGGAGCAGATGGGCGTTGTGTATCTGAAATCGATAAGCAAACCCGAAGAGCATCCTCCGGTTTTGCTGAAGAACAATCGGTTTACAAAGCTCTTCGAAATGATAAGCAATCTTTACTCATTGCCTAACTATGGGGAGTTGGATTTAACACCTTTCTTAGCACCTTTTTATCTGCTGTTTTTTGGTTTCTGTTTCAGCGATGCCGGGTATGGACTACTGTTTGTTGCCGTTGCCACTTTTTTTAAGTTGAAGAAACCTAAATCAACATCTATATTATCATTAATTCAGTTGCTTGGGGCTTCAACTATGTTCTTCGGACTGTTAGGTGGTACTTTTTTCGGCATTGAATTGTATAAAACCAATCTGCCATTCTACAGCAGCATTGCACAGGCATACGGTACCGTTGAAAATCCTATCGATAAAATAATACAGGATATCATGTTTAAAGCATCGTTGGGATTGGGATTGATTCAAATTTTATTTGGCATGTTCCTCCGGGCGGTTAAAACTACCCGACAACTCGGTTTTAAGTATGCTATTTCCACCCTGAGTTGGGCTTTAATAATTATTGCATCAGGCATCAATTATTTATTGTCGTTAAAAGGGATTATTGCTTTTGCCAATCCGGTTTACTTAGTTTTTGCTGCTATATTCGCCATTGGAATATTCTTTATGAACAGCCCCGGCAAAAGTTTGCTGATGAATTTTGGCACAGGGTTGTGGGATGCTTATAACACGTTGGTTGGAGGTATTGGCGACTTATTATCGTATGTAAGGCTGTTTGCCCTTGGTTTGGCAAGTGCTATATTGGGTTTGGTTTTTAACGATTTAGCCTTAAAACTAATCATGCCCGAGGCCAGTTTTGGTATTCAGATAGTTGGTATTCTTTTAATGTTGCTGGTTCTGGTTGCCGGACATGCTATAAATATTTTTATGTCGGGGTTGGGTTCGATGGTACACCCGCTTCGTTTAACATTTGTAGAATTTTATAAGAATGCCGGTTTCGAAGGAGGCGGTAAACCTTATAATCCATTTAGAAAACAAGGAAATTAATAAACAAATTAACTTAATATTGAAATTATGGAAGCTGTAGTTTTTGGTTATATTGGGATTGGTTTAATGGTAGCCCTTACAGGTATTGGCAGTGCCATTGGTACTTCAATGGGCGGTAATGCCGCTATTGGTGCCATGAAAAAGAACGATTCGGCATTTGGTAGTTACTTGACTTTGAGTGCTTTGCCAGGTTCGCAAGGATTGTATGGGTTTATCGGGTATTTTATGTTGGCTGGTTTATTAAACGCCAATACCACCTGGTTGCAGGCTGGTGCTGTTTTTGGAGCCGGATTGGGCCTTGGCTTAGTGGGATTATTGTCGGCCATTCGTCAGGGTCAGGTTTGCGCCAACGGTATTGCCGGAATTGGTGCCGGACATGATGTTTTTGGTAAATCGCTTATTTTAGCCGTATTCCCCGAATTATATGCTATTTTATCGCTGGTAGCCGCCATTCTGATTGGTCAGGCTGTGTCTTAAGTGATTAAAATACATTAAATTAGTTTTATACATTGTAAGTTTTGGCTTGGTGCCATTAAATAGAATAACAAAAATGGCCGGTCACCTCTTTAGGGGTTGACTGGTCATTTTTTTGAGTGGTATAACCAACCGAAATTTTAATTATTTTCGCACCGCATAGGAAATAATAAAAAAGATGGAAAAAATCTTTCCACGGTGGATGCCGCTTCAATGGATATTTGCAGGATACGCCCTGATTACAGGGTTCTTAGCACTCTATTTTTCTACAGCCGACGATTGGTTTGCCATACATATAACGCCACGAATTTTACTCACGGTTTGGTTGGTGGTGTGGCCGTTGTTTAACAACAAACTAACTAAGCGAATCTGGGATTTTATTAATATGGTATTTCCAGTGGCCATTTTAGGCTCGTTTTATTACGAAACTCAGTTTTTAAACCAGTTTCTGTTCACCTATCGCGATCCGCTTTTAATTTCCATTGAACAATGGATTTTTGGGTTTCAGCCCAGTTTGGCATTTAGCCAACGTTTTCCGGCATATTGGATGGTTGAAATTATGAGCATGGCTTATTTTTCGTATTATTTTATAACCTTCGGATTTTGCCTTTATTTGTTTCTGGTTAAATCGAGGTATCTTAATAAACTTGTGTTTGTTGTAATTACTTCGTTTTTATTATTTTATTCGTTTTTTATAGTATTCCCGGCAGCAGGGCCTCAGTTTTATTTTACAGGCGATTTAACTGCGTTACCCGAAGGTGGTTTTTTCCAGTGGGCGGTGCGTTCGGTTCAGGCTATGGGCGAGGGGCCTACCGCAGCTTTCCCAAGCAGTCATGTGGCCATGACAATCATTATTCTTTGGCTGGCCTACCGGCATGCACGGCCGGTTTTTTATGTGGTTTTGCCAATTGCCGTTTTACTTTCGTTTTCAACAGTATATATCAAAGCACATTACGCAGTCGATGTTTTGGTAGCCTTTATTGCCGCGCCGGTTGTTTACAAAGGAGCCGATACCTTGTGGGGATTTCTTCAGTTAAGTTTGGAAAACGAGAAAGAGATAGCAGATTCTGCCATCATTATTCGTGAAGTAAAAACACGCGATGATTTGCACGATTTTATTCACCTTCCTGCCAAACTGCATAGTCAGCACCAAAGCTGGACGCCTCCTTTATATATTGATGAATGGAGCATTTTCGACCCTAAAAAAAATGCTGCTTTTGAACATTGTACAGCTGTTCGTTTTTTGGCTTTTAAAAACGATGAACCAATAGGCCGGGTTATTGGGATTATTCACCACGATTACAATAAGAGAAATGGTGAGAACAATGCCCGCTTTTCATTTATGGAAATCCCCAACGATTATGCCGTTTTTACCCGATTAATACAAGAGGTGGAACAATGGGCCAAAGCAAATGGCTGCACCGGGTTGATTGGCCCTTTCGGGTTTTCCGATAAAGACCCACAGGGCTTTGTTATAGAAGGATTCGAGCAACAATCGGTCATGTTTACCAATGGCAGTTTTGACTACATACCACCAATGATGGAGCGTTATGGCTTCGACCAGTTCAGGCGTTTGGTTCAGTATAAAGTACCCATAAACGATGAAACATTAGGACAACTCATTCCTTTTTCACAACGCGCCCTTCGCAGCGGCAAGCTAAAAGTGGTTGAATTTGAGAAAACAAAAGATATACGCCCTTATGTTGGACAGGTTTTTGAGCTCATAAATGAAACCTATGCATCCATATATGGTTTTTCTGAAGTAACAAAAAAAGAGGCCGAGGAGTTTGCCAATCGTTTTTTGCCGTTACTCAACCCTCGTTTGATAAAGATGATTTTCGACGAAAATGACCAGATGGCAGCGTTTATTGTTGCCATGCCCAATTTGGCCGATGGATTAAAGAAATCAGGCGGTAAACTGTTACCCTTCGGCTGGTATCATCTTTTAAAAGCCAATAAAACATCCAGGGAATTGGTTTTACTTTTAGGAGCCATCCGTTTCGATGAGCGTAACCGTGGAATTGATGCGGTGTTAGGCGCCACTTTAATAAAAACCGCTCAGGAGTTAGGCTTTAATCAAATCGACAGTCACCTGATATTGGAAGATAACCATAAAATGCGACGCGAACTTGAACGTCTCAAAGGACATTCGCTGTATCGAAGGTACTGTTTTTACAGTAAGTCTCTATAATGGTTACCGGGTTTAAATCAATTTTAAGATTTAGAGTATATTTTGTAAAAGCCAGATTCTGAATTAAATATTTAGAATCTGGCTTTTAAGTTATCAACATGATATTAACAATAAGGTGTTGATATCTTTTTTGTGTTGCATGATTTTAATTCTTTACAATAAAGATATTACTATTTAAATTGACGCTTCTGAATTAAGATTCAAATAGCTTGGGCTTATTTACTTTTACACATTGGATGTAGTTGGATATTAACGAAAAGGATAACAGGTGTAGGTTATTGGCAAGTGAAGTCAATTGTTTATGAATAAGAAGAGGAGTTTTAGTAAGGTTTTACGAATGATGTGGTAGCAGGTAGAAACAATTGTAAATTAATAATTCCATAATATTAGAAATCCTTCCAGGTACAAGCAGTTTTATAATTTTGGACCAATAAAAACAATCAAAACCTAATGATTAACGTATGAAGAAAATTTTATTAACGTTGCTACTTGTAGCAGCTATTAATTTTGTTGCTTTAGCGCAGATAACAACCTCTGGGATAAGCGGTGCTGTTACAAGCGACAATGGAGAAACCCTGCCTGGTGCAACGGTAGTTGCCATACACCAACCCTCTGGCACACAGTATGCATCCATTACCAACGAAAATGGTCGGTTTATGGTGCAAGGAATGAGAACAGGAGGACCTTATCAGATAAGCGTATCTTTTGTGGGTTATAACACTCAGCAGGTTAATGATATAACATTGACATTGGGAAACGTTGTTGATTTAAATTTCACACTTAATCCATCTGTAGCTGAGTTGGACGAGGTTGTTGTAGTGGCAATAAAGAACAGTGTAATAAACTCAAAACGAACAGGCGCTTCAACCAACGTGTCAAACGATGTTGTTAATGCAGTTCCAACCATTTCACGTGGGCTACGCGATTTTACCAAATTAAGTCCATTGGCCAATATTGCAGGCAGCGGAACATCATTTGCAGGTACCAATAATCGCTACAACCAGTTTGCCATTGACGGTTTAATAAACAACGATGTGTTTGGGTTGGCTGGTTCTGGTACCAATGGTGGACAAACAGGTATTGAGCCAATTAGTATGGATGCTATTGAAGAATTTCAGATTAATATTGCACCTTACGATGTTCGCCAAAGTGGTTTTACAGGAGGAGGTATTAATGCTATAACCAAGAGTGGAACGAATAAATTTCGTGGTTCTGCCTATTATTATGGGAATAACGAAAAGCTGGTTGGTCAATACGATGCCACTAATAACAATGCAAAAGCCAAATATCCCGATTATAAGGATTATATGGCTGGTTTTACTTTAGGTGGACCCATTATTAAAAACAAATTATTCTTTTTTGTCAATGGGGAAATCTTACGTAGTAAAACCCCTATTGCTTACATTCCGGGAACTGCCAGTTCTAAATTCACCATACAAGAAGTTGAAGATTTTTTAGCAGTACTGAATCGTGTTGCACCTAATTACGATCCAGGTTCTTATCTTGAATTAAACGATGAGACTAAAAGTAACAAGTTATTGTTTAAGGTTAACTGGAATATCAGTAATAAGCACAAATTAACGGTTCGTCACAGTTATACTTATGGCGAGAATACAGATAATAGCCGAAGCGCTACCGCTTTGCGATTTTATAATAACGGCTTATTTTTCCCCAGTACCACTAATAGTACAGGTCTTGAACTAAACAGCTTACTGTCCGGAAAAATGTCGAACCGATTGTTGTTGGGATACACAACAGTACGCGATAACAGAGACCCACTGGGAGATCCTTTTCCAACCGTTATGGTAAACCTTGATGGAGGTAGAACCATAACAGTAGGAAGCGAGATGTCATCGGTAGCCAATCAGCTTGACCAGGATATTTTAACCTTTACTAATGACCTTAACCTTTATTTAGGTAAGCATACCTTAACATTTGGCACTCACAACGAGATGTATTCATTTTACAATCTGTTTGTGCAGAATATTTTTGGTAACTATGCCTATAAAAATATGGCACAGTGGCAAACAGTTGGATTACCAGGAGAGGTTGCTCCAACTTATTATGCTGTTGGTTACTCCTTTGATGAAAGCGATAATCCGATGCAAACCAAGGGAGCGGCCGATTTTAGGGCTATGCAATTGAGTTTGTATGTGCAGGATGAATTTCAGGCATTGGATAAATTGAAATTAACTTTTGGGTTGCGTGCTGATTTACCCATTTTCCCTGATAAACCTGAAGGGAATGAGGCTTTTAATGAGGCTTACAAGTCACAGGGAGTAGCAACCGGCCAAGTTCCACAAACACGAGTTTTGTGGTCGCCCCGATTTGGTTTCAACCTGGATGTTTTTGGAGACAAAACCCTTCAGGTACGAGGTGGTACAGGATTATTTACAGGTCGTGTGCCTTTTGTATGGGTGTCGAATCAGTTTACTAATAACGGACAGGTTAATGGTACATTCAGTGTTGGTAGTTCAGCCTCAAGTGCTAATCCAATTACCAATCCAGCCGGAATAACCTTTAATCCAGATCCTTTCACGCAAAAAAAGGCTGAAGATTATGGTCGCAATCCTGGTCGTGGAGCAATTAATGTTATAGATAAGGATTTTAAATTTCCACAAGTATTTAGGTCAAATCTGGCTGTTGACAAAGCATTGCCATTTGGTATTGTGGGTACTCTGGAAGTTATTTACAGTAAAACACTCAATAACATAAACTTCATTAACCTTAACCGTAAAGTTGACGAGAACTATACCTTTACCGGGGTCGATACACGTCCACGTTATTTATCTGGAAGGGTAGATGCTAATTATGATGAAATAGTGAAACTTGAGAATACCAATAAGGGTTATGCATTAAACTATGTGGCTCAATTGCAGAAAGAGTTTAACAAAGGTTTTATAGCTTCAGTATCATACGCATATGGCGAGTCGTACGATTTAAATTCAGGCACATCAAGCGTTGCTTATTCAAACTGGCGCTATGTTAACCAGGTTAATGGTTTAAATAATTTAGGAACCACTCGTTCCAATTTTGATATGGGTTCACGTGTTACCGGATTGCTATCGTATAAAAAAGATTACCTGAGAGGGTTAATGTCAACACAGGTGTCATTGTTTTATAATGGGCAGTCAGGGCAGGCGTTTTCATATCGATATAATGGTGACTTAAATAACGATGGAACATCAAACGATTTGATTTTTGTGCCTGCTAAAATGTCAGATATAAATCTCCTTTCGTATAATAAAACCGTTAATGGCGCAACAGTAGCTGTTACTCCTGAAGAGCAATGGGATGCATTAAATGCATATATTGAAAGTGATGACTACTTAAAAACGCGACGTGGAAAATATGCCGAACGTAATGGTGCTCGCTTACCTTTCACTCATCGTTTCGATTTGAAATTACTCCAAGAGTTTAAAGTCGATATGGCTGGAGTTACAAACAAATTCCAACTTTCTATTGATATTATGAATGTAGGTAACTTGTTGAATAAAGAATGGGGCGAACAACAATTTGTTTCGAATCAGGAACATGCTTTAATTAATTATACTGGAATTCAGACTGGTACAACCCAGCCTAACTACACATTTACCGGCACAAGTTTGGTTAATGGCAAACCATATTCTATTTCGGATTTTGGTTCACGTTGGAGAGCGCAAATTGGGTTAAGGTATATTTTCTAAAATATTATTTCTTTTTTCTCAAAAGCTCCGGTTGCATTGGCTACCGGAGCTTTTTTTGTTTTAAAAATTCCCTGTAGAATAACTTTCCTTATAGACGACTATTTACCAGTGGTAGTTATAAATTCATCAAGACTCGAAATTACAGAAAAACAAACAATTTACCTCATTGTTCAAAACGTTTGCAATACTCAGAAATACATATTAATAGCCATTTTATTTTAATAAAATTTAATGTAAATTGTATATAATACTACCAACCCGATAGTATAAAAACCGTATTACACAAGTATAACTTTATAGCTTCTAGGATTGTTTCAGGTTTTGATTTATTGGCTGTAAAGTTCAGATAATGAAGAGAGTCATTAGTTAGCGGATTCAAATACAAAGGATTTTCAGGTTATCCTGTTTTTACTCAAATCATCTGCACATTTCTGACTTGACAGTGGTATTTTGAAACAACTAAATTGCAAATTAATGAAACGAAAAGCTTTACTAATTTTATTTATTACTGTTCTTGTAACGCTTGCGTCAGCACAGGAGAACAAGCGTCTTGCGTTTAATGCAGGCTTTGATATTTACTCGCGTTACGTTTGGAGAGGATTGAGTTTTAGTGATGCTCCAAATATACAGCCCTATATGACATTTACATTGGGAAATTGGTCGCTAACAGGTTTTGGCTCTTATGCCACCTCAAAAAACTACGCCGAAATTGATGTTTTTTTATCGTATTCGAACAATGGATTTACATTTAATTTAAACGATTATTACAACGAAGATGAGCAGGATTTATCAGCCTTTAATTATGGCGATTGGAATCGTTCTACTACCAGTCATCTATTAGAAGCAAGTATGGTATTTGATGGAACCCTGCACCGTTTTCCACTTATTCTTACAGCTAGTACTATGGTGTATGGAGCCGATTTGAATACTCGGAACAACCAGAATTATTCCACCTATTTTGAAGCTAAATATCCATTTGCTTTAAACGATTATAGCTTATCGTTATTTGCCGGAGGCACCATTAATAAAGGTTTTTATGCCGACAAAGCAGCTATTGTGAATATAGGTTTGGAAAGCAATCATGAAGTTAAATTTTCCGATTATTTCTCGTTGCCGGTTAAAGCATCATTCTATTTAAACCCCAATCAAAAGGATGTTTTTCTGGTGTTAGGCATTTCATTTTAAACACTTGTTAACTGTGAAGTTGTATGAAATTTTTAAAAGGCAGACAAACAAATAATACCATCTCCCTAAAAAATAAACTAGGGGTGATGATAGGCAGTGGAATACTTTTTACTGCTGTAATATTAATTGCTTATGGCGGATTACAAACCCGTCGAATGGCATTAAACGCGGCTCAAAATGAAGCCGAGGCTGTTGCTCGTGATATTGCCGGGCAAATTAGAATTACTTTAGAGGATGCCATGGACGCTTCTGAATCGTTTGCCAATGCATTGTCAATTTATGGAGAGCGTGAATATTTTGGAACCTCAAACAGGCAGCAAGTTACCAGAATGGCCGAAAAAATATTATTGTCGAGTCCCAATTATCTTGGATTTACTTTAGCCTTTGAGGAAAATGCTTTTGACGGCAAAGACAAACAATACATTAATACCCTGGCACACGATGAAACCGGCCGTTTTATGACTTATGTAACCCAAGCTGTGGTAGGAGTAGCAGAAAAGGAGGTATTACAGGGTTATGAGGATGAAGCTGCTTCACCCTGGTATTACGAGCCAAAAAATAGAAAAAGAAATTTCCTGACAGAACCTATTGTTTATCCCATCCAAGGGAAAGATGTATTGATGGTATCGTGCATGACCCCTATTATTAGCAACAATCAGTTTATAGGAACAACTGGAATTGATTTCTCAATTGATTTTATTCAGGCATTAAGCAGTCATGGAAACTATTATAATGGAGACTTTCAGGTTGAAGTGTTGTCGCATGGTGGCATCGTAGCTGCCAATCGCAATAATCCTGAATTGATTTACAAGTCATTAGAAGAATTGCATCCTGAAACCTACCAGGAGGAAATCAGCAGAATTCAATCGGGGCAGTTGTATATAATAGAATCAGATGGCAATATTCAGATTCAAACGCCATTAATCATTGGTGATACAGGCATGCCATGGCAAATTCGTTTTTCAGTACCCATTTCAGCTATTACCAAAGATGCCAATAATTTGATGCTTCGCCAGATATTGATGGGGCTGATAATGGTTATAATGGGTATTTTGGCAGTGGTAATGTACACCATCAGGGTTGTTAAACCGCTGGATGGTATGGTGAAGATGGCTAATGATATGGCCAATGGCGATTTAACCAAAGAGTACCACATTAAAACTGCTAACGATGAGATTGGATTGCTCTACCAGTCGTTTAGCAAAATGCGTCAAAAACTTATTGATATTATCCATCAGGTTGTTGAAGGGGCTAATTATATTTCCGATGCCAGTAATCAGTTGAGTTCCACCAGTATTCAGATTTCACAGGGCGCATCGGAGCAGGCTTCTTCAACCGAGGAAATTTCTTCTACCATTCAGCAAATAACATCCAATATTGAACAAAACACCACCAACGCCCGCGAAACCGAAGGCATTTCAATGCAGGCCAGTAGTGGCATTAATATAGTAGGACAAAGGGCTTCTCAGGCAGTTGAAGCCAATCGTGTGATTGCTGAGAAAATTGTGATTATTAATGATATTGCTTTTCAAACCAATATCCTGGCGCTGAATGCAGCCGTTGAAGCTGCACGAGCCGGCGATCAGGGGAAAGGCTTTTCTGTAGTGGCATCGGAAGTGCGAAAATTGGCAGAGCGCAGTAAGCATGCTGCCGATGAAATTGTAAAGTTGGCTGCTGAGAGTCTGAGTCTGGCCGAGGGGGCAGGCGAAAAGATGATGGAGATAATGCCTCAGGTTGAAAAAACCACTTCTTTAGTACAGGAAATATCAGCAGCATCACAGGAACAAAATGTTGGTACCGCTCAGGTTAACAATGCCATTCAGGAATTGAGTATTGTAATTCAGCGCAATGCAGCTGCCAGTGAGGAAATGGCTTCCAGTGCCGAGGAATTGTCATCGCAGGCCGAAAGTCTAAAAGGTATAATAGGATTTTTTAAGGTTTAACTCCGGATTTTTGATTGAAAAGCATTTACAGACTTGTTTTAGGGTAAGCTGGGTTTGAATCTGTAAATGCAGAAGAGGGTGTTTCAAATTTTGAGACACTCTCTGTTTATTTGTACCCGCCTGGTTTGTATGGATGTTTTTGCATCTTATGCTGATATTGAGCGTACGTAACCGACTCGTTATTTTCATCAACTGGGCGTGGTTGTATCTTACCAAAAACACTTCGTTGCGTTTAATTCTGATGCCCGAAAGCAAATTAAAGGAACAGGTGCCACGCCATCAGGCAACCGGAAGTAAGGAGTATCATCGCAATGGTGCTGAGGTGGTTGATGTGGCTCGCCTTTGAGATGTCGTGCGATGTGATTTCTCTGTTGTTGTGCCCGATAAAAGGTTTATTGACTACGGTGCCATGATACACGTTGGGGCCACCAAACCGACAATTTAGAATCCCTGCAAGTGCCGCTTCGGGCCATCCGGAGTTAGGACTTGCATGGTTTTTTCTGTTTTGGATGATGAACCGGATAAGGCCGGGCTTGGCAGCCACCAGTATCATTAGCAAAGCCGTAATGCGAGCCGGCAGATAGTTGGCCAAATCGTCCAATCGGGCGGCAAACTTTCCGAAGTAGAAGAAACGGTCGTTCTTATATCCAATCATCGAATCCAGCGTATTTATCATTTTGTAGGCAAACATAAGCGGGATGCCGCCAATGGCATAGTAAAACAGTGGCGCAATGACCCCGTCGCTAAGGTTTTCCGAGAGGGTTTCGAGTGTGGCCGTTCGTATTTGGTTGGGGGTGAGATTTTTCGTATCACGCCCAACAATAAAGGAGAGCTGCTTTCGGCCGGCTTCCACGCCATCGTTTCTCAAAGCGGTTTCTACCTTTCGCGCTTCGTCGATGAGGTTTCGGTTGGCAAGGCCGTAATAAACCATGATGGTAGCGACCGGATACCAGAGCCAATCCATATTTTTGATGATGGTGAAGAATAGGTGAAACGTAATCCACACGGTTGCAATCAGGATAATTGCAGTCATCATGCCCTTGATAAATCGCAGCTTGCCACGGTTCAGCTGCTTTTCCATCCATGCAATCATCCCACCAAAAATCCGGATGGGATGCAAAAGATGAGGCGGGTCGCCCAGTGCCATATCCAGAAGGTATCCGCCAAAGAGTGGAATTAAAAATGGTGCGCCAGGTACGTTTGTCAGGTCAATAGCCATGATTGTATTGCGTTGATGAGGTGATTGTTTTGTTCCGGTGTGTTGGCAGCAATTCTGAAATGACCAGATTGCAATCCCCGAAAATTGGATGCATCGCGAATCAAAAATCCGTGATTTTGCAGAAGACTATCCTTTAACTGTGCAGCCGTTCTATTTTTTAATTGGCCAAGAAAATAGTTGCACTCCGAAGGCGTGACTTCAATTTCCATCATTTGTGCCAACGTCTTTTGAAGTCTCAGGGATTCGGCCACAAGTGCCTGGGTGGAAGGTAGTAACTTTTGGTGGTTTTGGACAATGAAAAGACCGGCTTGTTGTGCCAGGCAGTTCACGCCCCACGGCATTTTTATTTTCCTGATTTTTTCGCAGATGATGCGGTGCGCCACCATGTAGCCCAATCGCAGCCCGGGAATGGCAAATGCTTTGGTGAGCGAACGTATCACAATGAGATTGGCCGGAAGCAAATTCAGCTTTAGCAGAGATTCGTGCGATTCGCTGAGGTGCGTATAGGCTTCATCCACAATAATAACCGATTCGGGGTTGGCATGACACACCGACAAGATGGTTTCTGAAGCGGTTATTCTCCCGTCGGGGTTGTTGGGATTGCCCAGCCAGAGGCATTGAGCCGTGGTTTTATAGGATTTTTGCAGCTGACTCAATGGTAAAAAAGAGAGTTGATGCCGATGGCTTCGGGCTGCATCTTCGTACTCCGAAAAGGATGGAATGGCGATGACCGAACTGCTACCGCCAAACAACTGCGCTGTAAGGTAAAATGCTTCGGTGGAGCCATTGGTCACAATGATGTTATCAGATTTTATGCGTTCATGTTTGGCAATGGCCTTACACAGCGTGGCCGAGTCGGGCTCGGGATAGTTGGCCGCACAATGGATAGAGGCCATTAAATGAGCGGTTAGTTCGGGATGCATACCTGTAGGCACCACATTGGAGCTGAAATCAGCCTTTACAGGATGTTTTGCGTTGAATATGTCGTTGCCGTGGCCGTGGAGCATTTCCCGGAGATATTTGTTAGTCGTTGGATTGAAGGCATTGGTAGATGTAAGCCATGTCGGTATGTTCCCGCACAAGCGCAGCAAGTTGGTCGTACCCTTCTTCTTTTACCTTTTTGTAGTCGATTTGCACGTTAATTTCAGGATTTATCAGTTCAAGCACCTGTTGAATCACGCTGTCGTTATCAAAAATTCCGTGAATATAGGTGCCCCAGGTTTGTGTATTCAGAAAATGGCCATCCATTGTGCCATCATTTAAAACAGACAAAGGTGATGGTGTTTGCGAAGTTGTAACTCCCATGTGAATTTCATAACCTTCGCCTGTTGTTTTTGGGTTGTGGATGAATGAGAAATGACATTGGACCGTTCTTTTCTCGGTGGTGAGGGTGGTGGATACCGGTAAAATGCCAAGACCTTTAATCTCTGTGCAGCTACCTTCAACCTGATGGGGGTCGAGGATGGTTTCGCCCATCATTTGGTAACCGCCACAAATGCCATACAGTGGTTTTTGGTGTTGATGCAGTTCCTGAATGGTGCTTGCTAAGCCGGTTTGGTTGAGAAAATCCATATCGGAAATGACATTTTTGGAGCCGGGCAGAATGATGATGTCGGCCTTTTGCATCTCATCAGTTGATTGTGTGAAATAGAGGTTCACCTCCTTCACCATCTGCAAAGCATCAAAATCAGTAAAATTAGAGAGATGGGGCAGACGAACCACTGCAATGTTGATTTTTCCCTTATGTGAATGTTGGTTGATGCGGTCAAGCACCACGGAGTCTTCCTGCTCAATGTGGATGTGGTTGAACCACGGAATAACGCTCACTACCGGCACACCGGTGATTTCATTCAGCGTATGGCGTGCATCTTCAAACAGTTGCATGTCGCCCCTGAATTTGTTAATGATGATGCCTTTGATGAGTTTTTGCCAGTTTGGTGGCAGCAGCTTGATGGAGCCATAAACCGATGCGAACACACCGCCGCGGTCGATATCGGCCACCAGAAAAGTTGGGGCATTAACGGCTTCGGCTACGCGCATGTTCACGATGTCCCTGTCCCAAAGGTTCATCTCCGAAACGGAGCCGGCGCCTTCAATCACCACGGGGTTGTAATGCTTTGCCAGTTGGCGCCACGACTGCATCACTTCATTAAACAGTGCATCACGACCTGAACGATTGAAATATTCCGCTGCTGTTTTTGTGCCTGCCGGTTTGCCATTTAATACCACCTGACTTTTCATGTCACCGGTGGGTTTAAGCAACACCGGGTTCATGGTTACCGATGGCGCAATGCCGCACGCTTCGGCTTGCACGGCCTGTGCGCGTCCTATTTCCAGGCCTTCGGGTGTGGCATAGCTGTTGAGCGACATGTTTTGGGCCTTGAAAGGTGCAGGCGAATAGCCATCTTGCAAAAAGATGCGGCAGAAAGCTGTGTTAATGACCGATTTACCCACATCGGAACCGGTTCCTACAAACATGATGGGACGCAGCGTTTTCAATTCGAATCTGTTTGTTTGGTGAGGGAGTATCTGAAGATTTGTCCGTAATCCACCTTCAGATTGAAGGCCTCTTCGGGTTTCAGGTCATTTATTAACACATGGAATGCCCTGATGGGTCCTCCGTGCGTAACCACCAGCACGTTTTGGGTGGGGTGTTGTTTTGCAATGTCATCTAAAAAGTTATCAATCCTGAACAACAGTTCATTGTACGACTCTCCGTTTGGTGGGGCGATGTTCAGATAGTCGTTAAAAAAGTCAGCCGCTTCAGGACGCTTTTCGATGGCACTCCACATTTGCATCTCCCAACTGCCAAAATTGAGCTCCTTTAATCGCTCATCAAAAATAACATTCTGGTTAAAGCTCTCTGCCAGTAAAGCGCACCGTTGCAATGGACTCGAATATACCACATCAAACCGTTCATGGTTTAGCTGACTCACAATTGACTGATGTACAGATTTATAACCAGTAGGAAGCTCCACATCTGTTTGTCCGTAGCAGATGCCTTCGGGCGCTGTGGTTTTAATGTGACGGATAAGTGTTATGTTCATGGCGAAAATCAAGTGAGGATGGCACAAACGGTCAGGTAAAAGCCTACTTCGATAAGTTGTTGCAAGGCGCCAAGCACATCGCCGCTGTAGCCACCGGTGCGTTTCATGATGTACATTCTGAACAGGAGGAAGATAGCTGCTGACACGATTGTGACGGTCAAAATGGTCATCCATGAAAAGAAGAAAAATGGCAGAATGGCCGTAAACAGGGCGATGAGCAGCGATTTTTCCGAAGTTTGATTGCCTATTGGTTTTGCCTTGCTCATTGCGTCTTCGCGTATGTAGGGAGTGGTGTAAACCAACACTACCGGCACAAACCGGCTGAATACATGGCCGGTAATCAGGACTGTAAAAAGATGTGGAACGGGAATGGTAGCCAGAGTCAAGAATTTAACGGCCAAAACAGCCACCAGACCAATGTTGCCATACGTTCCGAGTCTACTGTCTTTCATTATCTCCAATATCCGCTCTTTGGTCATGCCGCCGCCATAACCATCGCAGAAATCGGCAAAGCCATCTTCGTGAAAAGCGCCAGTAATGAATATGGTGGCCAACATGCTCAGCAAAAGGGCTAAATACAATGGAAAAATGTAGAGCGCCAACCACAAAACAGCAACACCCACGAATCCCACAATGGCGCCCACTGCCGGAAAGAACCGGAGCGCCCTGTTCAATAACTCTTTTGAATAGGGGAGGCTGGCCGGCACCGGAATGCGCGTGAAAAACATGAGGGCGGTGAGAAATGTGTTCATGGTTGTTTGTTGAAATTTTAATGAATAAGATGTTAGATAGTTAGAGGGATAGATTAGTCCGGTTAAAATCTTATTTATCCATCTGGCATCTATCCATCTAAATTTCTACTTATTTGACACGCCTGCATCTTCAAAACTGGCCATTTCGTTGATGAAGGTGGCTGCGGCTTTAATCACAGGCAGTGCCAGTGCCGCTCCGGTGCCTTCGCCCAGTCTTAAGCCCAGGTCGAGCACGGGTCTGGCATCGAAATGGTTGAGCAAGCGCTTGTGACCGCTCTCGTTGGATGCATGGCAAAAGATGGCATTGTTGGCCACATCGGCATTGAATTGAGTGGCAGTTAGCAGCGCGGCAGTGGCAATGAAACCATCCACAAGTATAACCATTTTTTGTGCATGGGCTTCGATGAAAGCTCCGGTCATCATGGCAATTTCCAGTCCCCCAAAAGTAGCTAATGTTTCCAATGGCGTTTTGGGGTTGTATTTTAGAGCCACTTCTTTCAATATCATTTTTTTGTGGTCGAGACCGTTTCCAGTCATGCCTGAGCCCGCGCCGGTGCAATCCTCGATGGGGATGTTCAGAAAGCGGTGCATGAGCAACGACGATGGCGATGTGTTGCCAATGCCCATCTCGCCAAAGCCGATGGTGTTGCATCCGTTTTGAGTTTCGGCACGCACCAGTTCACGGCCTTTCTCCATGGCAGCGGTACACTCTTCCAGCGTCATGGCTGGTTGATGGCGCATGTTGCGTGTGCCGCGCGCAATCTTTGCCCCGACGATGGGACAACTCTCAGGAAAATCATAATCCACCCCGGCATCAATCACCTTGAGCGCGATGCCGTTTTGTTTGCAAAACACGCTGATGGCCGCCCCGCCCGCCACAAAGTTCATGGCCATCTGCCAGGTTACATCTTTTGGGTAGGGACTGATTTTTTCGTCGGCCAGGCCATGGTCGCCGGCAAAGACAAGTATGGACGGGTTATGGATTTGTGGCGAAAGGGTGTTTTGAATTAACCCCAGTTGAAGGGCAATGGTTTCCAGATGTCCCAATGAGCCGGTTGGCTTGGTTTTGTTGTCGATTTTGTGTTGGAGCAGGTCTTTCATTCTATTTTTTGATTTTTGGGTTTTAAATTTACCAGTGACTTTGCTATGAGGAATAGATTTAAGATGCGGAGCAACGCATCGTCCCGAAAACCGTGAATTACAAGTTAGATGAAGCGAAATGCAGTACCTATTTATTGTAGTTGTAGTGGGTTTTGAAAGAAATCTGGAAATCTAATCATCTAACACTTCTAATCTATCCATCTATTTATCTACCATCTAAATATCTAAAATCTAAACCTCTTCTTTTATTATTTGACTTTCATTGGAATGCCAGAAACCATCAGAATCACTTCGCCGGCATTTTTGGCAATGAATTGGTTCATCCAGCCTTGCAAGTCGGTGAATTTGCGCGACACTTCGTTGGTGGCATGAATGCCCATTCCCAGTTCGTTGGTGACTACAATGAGGCGATTGTTCAGCGCCACAAAGCGTGACCATTCATTTTTGGCTTCTTCGAGCGCGGCATCTACATCATAATTCAAATCATGAAAGATGTTGGTGAGCCAAAGTGTGATGCAATCAACCAAAACCACGGCTCCGGAAATGTTTATATCAGACAGATGCCGGTCCGTTTCAACGGTTTGCCACCGGTTGTCGCGGTCGGCCTGATGCCGTTTAATACGCTGCGTAAAATCCTCGTCCCAGTGGCGGGCCGTAGCCAGATATACTGGTTGGTTGCTCAGGCTTTCGGCCATCGTCTGGGCGTATGAGCTTTTTCCCGAACGTTGACCGCCCGTTATGAGTGTGGTTTGGTTCATGGCATTTGGTTATCGTGGTGAACAAACATCTTCTTTAAAAATCCAGTTTATGACATCGCCCGCCTTAACCGGAAAATGGATGGCGAGCGTACCCGTGGAAAGGTCGTTTACCGTATAATACCAGGCTGTTACGCCTCTTTCGCTTTTGATGTCATTGATGGTGTTTACAAAAACATAATTGCCAACCGGATGGGTTGATACGGTGGCGGCTTGTTGCAGCGCGGTGAGTGCTGTAAGACCTTCGCGCCAGGCTACGGTTATCTCCTTTTGGGGCATGTTGGTTTGGCCGCTGATGATGACTTTAACCGTCTCGGATTTGTCGGCATTTTTTGGTTCATTTCCCAGCGTCCAGGCCGAAGATAAGATAATAAGAAAGGAAATGAGCAGAGGTGTTTTTTTTAGGTTCATATTTTTTGTGTTAATGCCGGATGACTCAATTTTAAAAAATCGAGCCATCCGGCGAGGGGTTAACAGGTCAAGTTTTTAAAACAGAAAACTGAAGCTTCCGGTTACCATGCGTCCGGGCATGTTGTAGCCATCTTTTTCTGAATAATTCTCGTCCAGCAGGTTCGATACGCCTATGCCAAATCGCTTATTGCCGGCATAGGTGTAATACACCGACCAGTCGAATACAATGTGGTTCGGCAACTGAAGTATTTTGTCTTTTGCTTCATATCCACCTTTGGTGTAGTAGTGATCGGCTGTAATGTTTGGCCTTAGAGCCGAGAAGCTGTCCTTCTCAAGTCTGTTGCCAATGTATCTGCCATTTATTCGTGTTTGAAAGCCATTGTAGTTATCAAACAAAATACCGGATGAGCCATTGCTTTTGCGAACGTAGAGCATGTCGTAAGTGGTGGTTACATCGGCCTTTGTCTCATCAAAGGTATAATTAAGCATGAAGGTAAAGTTGCTGTAGAGTTCCAGTTTAAAGCGGTTGTCGAACAAGGTTCCAAAGTTTGCTGCGCCCATCAGTTCAATACCTTCGTGATTGCTTTTGTCGGCATTCTTGTAAGAGGTGATGGTAATCTCTTCTCCCTGTTCGTTGTTTCGTTTAAACGTGTATTCAACAATTTTATCGTCATGTCGGGTTTTGAACCAGGTGATGTCGCCGCTGAAGAAACGGTTGCTGCTGGTAAAACTCAGTCCCAAATCCATGGTGTTCGACTTTTCCGGCTTCAGGTCGGGGTTGCCCTCATAATTTTTAACCCACCAAAAATCCCAGGCAGGAAAATATTCCGACACGCTGTAATTTCCGGCTACCTTGAAAGCATCGGGCACTGAGAAACCGGTTCCGTAACTGGCTTTTATGGCAAAGTTCAGTGGCAGATTGTACTTGATGCCAACGGATGGGTTGAAGGTGTTGTAGGTTTCGCTCCCTTTCTCCGAATTGAGCATTTCGTTAGCCAACAATTCATAGGATATCTGGTCAAAACGGGCACCTGCATTCAGTTGCAGTTGACTGATGGTTCTGGAAGCCTGCACCAGTCCGGCAATTTTCCGGTGGTTGTAATCGGGCTGATAGGGATTGGCCGGTGTGCCTTTTCCACTGAAGCGGTCAGAGCGGTATTCATACACATCCACATCGGCACCAACCAACAGATTCATAAAAGCGAGGCCGATGTTGTCGTGCATCCGCAGACCAAATTCACGGATGTCGCTGTCGAGACTTACGTATCCCGTTTCGCTGTTGTTGGAGTAGTTGCGGGTGTTTTGTGAACCAAAATAAGGGCTCAGCGAAAGTTTATGACGCTCATAATTGGCGCTGACATTTCCAGCGAGATTCAGGCGGTTGATATCCTTTTTGCTTTGTCCGTAGCTGCCCCAATAGTTGCCTGGGGTTTCAATGTCGTCGGCTCCGAAATAAATCACATCCAGACTAGTTTTCCACGTATCGTTGATGCGTGTGTTGATTTGTCCCGTGAAATCGTGGGTGGTGTATTTCGAGTTGAGCATCACATCGCCGAATGATTTTTTGTCGAGGATAAGCTCCGACAATTCCGGTTGGCTCAGGATATTTCTTCTACCAATCCGGTAGTTGCTGTTTTGTTCGTTTTTCGAAAACCCCAGCCTGAAAGAGGTGGCAGAGGTAAGTGGCGCCGACACATCGCCTGCGATGCGCTTTGTGCCAAACGTGCCTGCTGTAAGACTTACCTGACCATTGGCTTTGTCTCCACCGGCTTCTTTGGTGATGATGTTGATAACACCACCCATCGCATCGGAACCATAGAGTGCCGAGAGCGGCCCTTTTACCACTTCTATGCGGTCGATTGCTGCCATTGGGATGGCTGCTGCATTGGTGGTGGCCGATGGCACGCCGTTAATGAGTATGAGTGTGTAGCTGCGTGAGTGGGCGCTGGGCGAAAAGCCACGAATCCCAAATGATGAAGATACTCCGGGGTATTGAATGATGTCCAGATTGGTCACACTTTTGAGCAGGTCGGCCACATTGGTAGCTGACGACATGCTGATGACGG
>CALEUX010000134.1 GCA_937920475.1 uncultured Marinilabiliaceae bacterium | reverse complement strand
AATAGTAGCATAACGCATCGATTTATTGGTATTGGTTGCACTCCCTATGGCTAAATTCCAGGGCGATTGTTGCTTTGGCCCATTATAATATGCTTGTATCATCCATCCTTCGCGAATATCCCAATGTGCCCTTTCCCATACAATGCTGTAATTAGCAGGGCGTTTAAAGGTTCCGTCAACCCTAAAATTTCCATCAACATCGGTGATACCCCTATGGGTTGTAAACCATCTTCTTGCGCGCACTTTAGCACCATGAACCGGAATTTGCCGTTGTAACACATCATCCCACACGGTTATTTTTCCTGATGGTCGCCAACTGCTTTTCAATATATTCTCAGCATCGGGATCTCCGGTTAATTTCAAAGCTTCGGTTTCCAACAAATTCCAAAACTCAAGTTTTTCTTTGTTCCCCGTAGATTTTAATATGGATAACTCCTGCTCATCTACCATGTATAAATACTCAAGTCGCTCAAATCCCCGCCTGTTTTCTAAGGGTATTTCAACTGGAACTGCCGCATATTGCCAGGTTATTCCTCCCGGTGGCAATAATGGGTCATAATAATACGTACCACCTTCTTCTATTTCATAATCGAGGGGGTAGTCAAAAAAAGCAAAAGCAAAATCATCCTCCATATCCTCAAGCCTCTCCTCGCCTCCTAGCAAAGTAATTAATTCACTTTCAAATCGGTCAAGTTCTTCATCGCTTTCAGGTAAAAACCGAAAATAAATGTGTGTAGCTTTAATCTCATATGACGACTTTAAAAGTCCCTGTTTCTTTAAATTATCATATGCTTTACGCATATTGTCAACCGAATATGGATTCTCAAGTTTCTGGCCAAGTTTTATCATCCCTTCTCTTTCGATAACCTGAGTACCTTTATCTTCAGCATCATTATAAGGTGAAGAGTTTTCGTCGTTACAGGAAGTAATTACCAGAACGAAGAGAAAGATGAGAACCAACCATTTCTTTGTAAATTTCTTTTCTTCCATAATATTCATTTTTTCGTGTTAGGGTTTCCCGCAGTTTAATCCCAATGCAGGCTTTGGGGGTATTTAAAAATCAATTAATTGCAAGAAAATAAATTAAAAATAAAAAAACAATAGGTGGTAAGTTCAAAACGTATATGTTCATAATTTCATAACATACTTATTTAAAACACCGTGCCAACATCCAATCTTTATTAAAACAAAGTATGCCATACATAAAAACTAATTGAACATGAGTATTAAAACCAAACACCTTCTATTCCCCCATTTTATTCTTAACTTTGCCCCGACTAATAAAACCAAACAATATGTCAACAGCAATGGAGCGCCCCAAAAAAATCACCACACATGTGTTGAGCGAAATGAAAATGAAAGGCGAAAAAATAGCCATGTTAACCGCCTACGATTATTCGTTAGCCCGCATTGTTGATAAGGCCGGGATTGATGTGATTCTGGTGGGCGACTCGGCTGCCAATGTAATGGCCGGATGGGAAACCACACTTCCCATTACCCTGGAGCAGATGATTTACCACGGAGCATCGGTAGTGCGGGCTGTACACCGTGCCATGGTGGTGGTAGATATGCCATTTGGTACGTACCAGGGCAATAGTCGCGAAGCCATTATGTCGGCCATCCGTATTATGAAAGAAACTGCCGCCGATGCCATTAAACTGGAAGGCGGAAAAGAGATAATCGAATCGGTTAACAGAATTTTGTCGGCCGGGATTCCGGTTATGGGACACTTGGGGTTAACACCGCAATCGATACATAAATTCGGCACTTACACGGTTAGGGCCCGTCAGGATGATGAAGCCAAAAAACTGGTTGAAGATGCGTTACTGCTTCAGGAAGCAGGTATTTTCGCCCTTGTTTTGGAAAAAATACCTGCCAAACTGGCTCAGGAAGTGGCAGCACAACTGCATATTCCGGTTATAGGCATTGGAGCAGGAGGCGGTGTTGATGGTCAGGTTTTGGTTTTGCACGATATGCTGGGCATTAATCAGGAATTTTCGCCACGGTTTCTGCGTCGTTACCATAATCTGTATGCCGAAATTCATGGTGCAGTTGGTAATTACATTCAGGATGTGAAAACCAAAGACTTCCCCAACGAAAAAGAGCAGTATTAGGTAGAACGGAGACCGGAGAACGAAAACAGAAGACCGGAGGCGTAACGTAGTGGAGTTCCGCGTAGCGGAAATGAAAACCGGAAACAGGAGGTGAAGCGAAGCGGAATTCCGTGTAACGGAACCGAAAACAGGGGACCGAAGACAGGATACCGGAAACCGGAGAAAGAAGACCGAAGATGGGGAAATTAGACACGATTTAAAACAAAGTGTCGACAAAACATTTAAAAGTACATCGATGAATTTAGAAATACTATACGAAGACAATCATTTGATTGCGGTTAACAAAACCGGTTCGGATCTGGTGCAAGGCGACGAAACCGGCGATGAGCCATTAAGCGAAAGAGTAAAAGAGTACATAAAAGAGAAATACAAGAAACCGGGCGATGTGTATTTAGGTGTAGTGCACCGGCTCGACCGACCTGTTACCGGTGTGGTTTTATTTGCCCGTACCACCAAAGCCCTCACCCGAATGAATAAAATGTTTCAGGATAAGGAGGTAAAAAAAACTTACTGGGCCGTTGTTAAAGAGTTGCCCGAAGAGGAAGAAGCCACACTGCGCCATTTTATTTTAAAGGACAGCAAGAAAAACAAATCATACGCTTTCCCAAAGATGCGCCTTGGAGCTAAGGAAGCCATCCTAAGCTACCGGCATGTTTCAAGCGCTGCCAAGTACCATTTACTGGAAGTGGATTTACAAACCGGCCGCCATCATCAAATTCGTTGTCAGCTGGCAAAGATAGGAAGCCCCATCCGCGGCGACCTAAAATATGGGTTCGACCGCTCCAATGCCAATGGCGGCATTTCGTTGCACGCCCGAAGAATCAGTTTTCTGCACCCCGTAAAACAGGAACCTGTTGAAATTATTGCGCCCGTACCTAAAGATGATAATTTGTGGAAAGAATTTGCCAACGTAACACAGGAAACAAAAAAGAAAAAACAGTAACAATAGTTCACTATATTCCAATTTTTCAACTGATACCTACATACCATTTTTAAGCACGATTTACCTGTAATCAACCACCCCAGGTTTACCTAACTCAAAATCTTTAAACCCAAAATCGCTTGTTTTATAAGCATTGGCTTTAAAAGTATGGTACCCCTTGTCAGGCAAAAATGGATAATAAACCAATGAAATCTGGAAAGTATCGAACATTAGGTAATCGTTTTTAATAAGCACTCCCAATCCAAAAAAGGAATAAAGGCGGCTATTTGAAAAACCCGATTTATTACCAAGCATTCCAAAAGTTGAAAACAGATAAGGGCCAAATCGGAAACCAAAAAGGTCCCAAGGCGGGTAGCTCTGAGTTTGAAGCGTTAAAGCAAGCATATGGGTTGCGGTGCTCCCTGCACCATCAAACTCCATAATTTCTTCCCTAAAGGTTAAATTATCGTTTGGTAATCGGTTTATCCCAAAAATAAAAGTGGGCTTCACAAATTGCCTCACTCTCCAATTTCCAATATCAATAAGTCGCGTAAAATAATTAATGTGGCCAGTAACAACCTGCTGGTTAAAACCGGATTCATCTTTATAGGTTCCATATTCCATATGCGAACTCAAATACCCAAGCGAATAATAGTTTCCCCAGGCAGCTTTAAAACCAATGTACCAACGATGTTTCTGCCTGGCTTCCAAACCCGTGGTGATGCCAAAATACCTTCCAACAGGAACATCTTCTGTTTTCCCAAATTTAAAAATGTATTTGTCCTGAAAATATTTTCTGGATGTAATTCCTATCCCTGCAAAATAAAAATTTTCCCTACCCGAAATACCAATTGGTACCTCATCAGGATGTGCACCCGGATATCTTGTCATTAAAAACCGACTTGAAACAATAAGGCTGGCAGTTCGTGCATCAGCTGTATTATCCTTAAACAATTGCCACGATCGGGCACCCCATAAGTCAAGAATATTTGTTGGTGCAGAGAAAAGACGCACCGAATTGCCTAAAGTATAGGTTTGATCGGTAATTATCTTTCCAATAAAAACTCCTCCTGCCCATTTAGTTAATGGAGAAAAGAAAGTCCTTTCAAATTCAATGCTTTTAACCAGATCGCTACTATCGGTAAAGAAATATTCAAGGCGTGAACTAATATAAGAACTACCAATATTGGGAACATAATAACTGAACTGTGTAATACTGGTATTAGAAATACGATTTTTTTGGTTATCTGCATGAAAAGCATGCCCATACCCAAGCACATTATTCTCCGTGATTCCTACATTTATGGCGGTAGACGATCTCTTATAAGCCGGAACAATACTCCATATATCGGCTACTGTTATATGAACATCCACAGAATCACCTGCACTCGAGGTAGGGATTGCATAAAAAAACACATCGCGCACATACTTTTGTAAACGTATTAATCGCTCCGATTCGTTAACCAATAATGAATCAAATGGGTCGTTACGTTTAAACAATAATAGATTTTCTATGATTTTAGTACGTGTCTGTTTGTGTAATGTATTTCCAGCCTTTTTGAAAAAACCTTTTGGATGAATGGTAGTATCCTGAATGTGATAACCAAAAGGGTCGAGGGTAGTAATATTTATATCTTTAACAATTGCCCCTTCAACCCGATTATAGTTTTCCTTTTTATCCTTATTAAGACCTATAACCTTACTGTTTATGGGTCTGAAGGTTCGCTTGTGAATAAATCTGGAGAACTTCGTTTTATTTGAAAATTTTTCAATGGCCTGATAACGCAAGGAATCCTGATTGAGTTTTGGTGCTTGGGGCACCACTGTTGCAACGAAGCAAAAAGCCAGTAAAAAGCCAAATGAAATTCTTAAGAACATTAGGCGATATATTTTTTATTATCTCCATTCGACTATAAAAGTAATGCAAAAAATGGAGTCATCAAGACTGAATCACTTATGTTATTTAAATTTAAGAATTACCCACCTCCATAGCTACACCATTAATTAGTTAAAAGAAGAGAAGCAGTAACACAGATTTACACTGATATTACTGCCTCGTGCAGGTTACAAATGGCAATATGCTTCCTGAAAAAATTTAATAACCCGGTTTACTAAAACTTAACAACCACTTGTCCCATATAATGGCGACCGGCTTGTGGGAAATATCCATCCAATACATCTCTTACTCCTTCGTTATAATAACTGTAAACCCAGGCATTGCTGATGTATTGTTCGTTAAGCAGATTGTTTATCTGAGCACCTAACTCAATAGCCACTCCTTTTCTGGTTTTAATCTGATAACGCAACACCAAATCGTTTACCAGATAGGCATTCAATTGCCGTTCTTTGTTGGAAGTATTATCAATGTATTGTTTGCCAACATAACGCGTGTTCAATCCTGCCATTAAATTCGATACAGGCTGATATTCTAAACGGTTAACAAAAGTAAGACCAGGAGAAAAAGCAATATCCGTAGTTCCAAGATAGGTGGCTTGTTGCGTACCATCATCCCAAACATCCACGTATTCAGTAAAATGTTTAATTTTGTTGGATGAGATTACTACATTACCCCCCCAAACCAGACGCGGTGTAAGATTAGCCTGCGCAACCAATTCAACGCCGGCTCTGTAACTTTTATCAACATTTACCATGATGGGCGCGCCAACATTGTTAATCTGGCCCGTTAACACCAACTGGTTTTTATATTTCATGTAAAATCCATTCAACTGAACAGCCCAGGTTTTTCCTGCCCAGTCAATTCCGGCCTCGTAGTCAATCAATTTCTCTTTTTTGGGTTCCTTGCCCGGGTCGGCATCTCTGAAATCGCTTCGCGAAGGTTCACGGTTGGCAACTGCTATGGATGCATACACACGCGAACCGGGATTAAATGTATAGCTGAAGCCTGCTTTGGGATTAAAAAAGTTGAATTTTGTGGAGCGCGACAAATCCTTCCCATTATCATGAATGCCGTTAATTTTATAGGAAACATGCCGCATTTGTAAATCACCGTATAAACTCAGATTGGTGATTACATCAACATTAAGCTTGGCGAAATAGTTAAAGTCGGTTTTCTTTCCAAAGTTTTCGTACCAACGATAGTTAACAGGTAAGCCTGCATTTACAGCCGACCAAATTACATTGCCGAAATGGTCGCCATCGTAACGGTTCCAGGCACTGCCCAACACCAAACTCACCGAGTTACTTTTGTAAACACCCGATGTTGTAAATCCATAAAAATCATTATCTAACCATTTTCGGGCCACTAAATCGGTACGTTTAACGGTAACACCATCAACAACAACCTCGGCAAATGGAAAGTTGTATTTGGTAAATTTTTGATTGTACTTATACGACTCGTAATAACCTTTACCGTGTGTGTAATGCGCTGCGCCGGTTATAAAAAACCTTGGTGAAAACCGGTGCGACAAATGAAATTGATAATGGTTTTGCTGGTAATTATCGGTCTGGTTTTTATACAGATACCTGTTAAACGTTCTGGCATCCGACTGGTACAAATTATTGGCTTCTTCATCTGACCAGCCATCCATCATCACCAGCTTTTCCATACCGACCTGGTCGTTGTTCAATTTTACTTTGGGAACCCCATTCCACGACTGGTATGTTTTTTCTTTTCCCGAGAAGGTTACGAACCGCAAGGTGGTGGCGTTGCCATAATACCCCGATGAGAAATAAAACGATTTTAAGTCAGATGCTCCCCTGTCAACAAACCCATCGGAAGAGATTTTCGATAGCCGCACATCAAATGCAAAGTTGTTGGGCAGTAACCCCGATTGAACCTGAACAGAATTTCGTTGGGTGGTAAACGAGCCGTAGCTGTTATCAATAATAACGCTGCCTTCGCCAGGTTTATCAAAAGTACTCATATTAATTGACCCCCCAAAAGCTGCAGCGCCGTTGGTTGAAGTTCCAACACCCCTTTGCACCTGAACCTCGCTTACCGATGTGGCAAAATCGGGCATATTAACCCAATAAACCCCTTGTGATTCGGCATCATTTAAAGGAATTCCATTAACAGTAACATTAATGCGGGTTATGTCGGTGCCACGCAAACGCATACTGGTGTAGCCCACCCCTGCACCTGCATCGCTGCTAACGACCAGCCCGGGAGTCATGTTGAGCAGATAAGGAATATCCTGGCCAAAATTGACTTTCGCGATATCAGCACCTGTAACCTCACTAAATGCAACCGGATCGTTACGTTTTGCCCTGATGGCCGCCACGGTAACCTCCTGAGTCATAATAGAGGTTTCAAATAAAGTAACATCCATCACCGTATTGCGGTTAACTTCAACATTTTGGTTGTTTGGGGCAAAACCAACAAAGTTTACCTGTAGCAGATGAACCCCGGCTGAAACATTTTCGAACAGATAATTTCCATCGGCCGATGTGGCCATGGTTTTGCCCTGAAGTTGTACACGGGCACCCGGTAAAGCGGAGCCATCCCACTGGGTAATTTTGCCTTCTACACGATACTGGCCAAACATCACCATAGGCAAACCGGCCATCAACACTAAAAAAAACGCTAACTTTTTCATTTCGAATGCAGTTAAAATTTAAAAATTAAACAAACTGCAATGAGGATACGGAGATTTGGTCTTTCCCTTGCCAGCATTACCCGACCAGGTTCAGAGGGTATGATCTCAGCCCGATTTTTTAGGGCACCCCATTGACTTAAAAAGAATTCAGTAAACTACAATTGGGAGAAAAAATCAGAAAGAGAAAGTATCCAATTTATCCCTTCGCCGGCATTACCCGGTTCAGGTTCAAAGGGTTTAATCTCAGCCTCAAATTTTGGCACCCCCAAATTGCTTGGCAAATATAAGTAAAAAAAAAACTCCAACCAATGGTTGAAGTTTTTTTATGTTTTTTAGCGTAATCCTATTTTTTCACCTTTAAAAAGGTTTCTATTATCCTTTCGAGTTCCTCTTTAGGCAATAAACCTCTGGCTCCGCCCGGTTTTTCGTTCATGGGAATAAACAGAATTGAAGGATAGGCGCTTACTCCAAAAGCAGCAGCTAATTGGCGGTTTTTCTCGGCATCTACTTTATAAATCTGTATTTTATCGCCATACTCTTGCTGCAACTCGACCAAAATTGGCGCTAACTTTTTACAAGGCCCGCACCATTCGGCATAAAAGTCAATAATTGCCGGCTTGTTTCCTTTATATTGCCACTCAGTATTGCTCTTAAAATCGTAAATATGCTCAATAAACGATTCTTCATTCAGCGTAATTATCTGGGGCGAGTTGCTGTTACTTACCAATACAGCCTGATTTGCATTTGCTTCGCCCTTATTATCAGACTTATTGCCAGCCGAACAAGCAGTTGACTGAACCATAAACACAGCAAAAACCAGTAATAAAAATAAATTCTTCATATCGCTTCAAATTTTAATCATCCTCATCAGCTCTTACTGAATTGGCATTATAAAGTTTCAAATATAACAAAAAACAAGCCGAAGTGCCTATTGTTTACTTCTCTACACTTAAAACATCTTTAAATGCGCGCTCAAAAGTTTCCTTGGGCAGTGCTCCCATAGCCATTTGCGGGGCAGCATCTTTTGGCACAAAAAGAATTGAAGGAATACTTTGTATTCTGAAAACAGCAGCTAATTCCTGTTCCTGCTCTGTATCTACTTTATAAATATCGAGTTTACCATCGTATTCGTTAGCCAGTTGTTCCAACACCGGGGCCACCATTTTACATGGACCACACCAGTTGGCATAAAAATCGATAACGCATGGCTTGTCGCCTGCAAATTTCCATTCTGAGTTTTTCTCGTAATCAAATACCTTCTCTTTAAAGGTAGCGGAAGTTAAATGCTCAACCATAATTCTGTTTTTTTAATTGATGATGCAAAAATAATAACTTTATTTTAAAAATCCAAATATCTATATTTGTACATATTTCAATACAATTGCTGTGCCAAAATTCAAAACAGCCTTCTGGAGCCATTAACCCGGAAAAATATTGTAATTTTGTCAGTTGCCGCTATGGGCATAAAACTGAAACCGACTGTTAGTTATGATGATGAAGGAGTACCTGAAACACCAGGTTTTTAATGTTGTATCGGATATTGTAGCCAAGGAAGGTGTTGAAGCCTATGTTATTGGCGGATTTGTGCGCGACCTTTTTCTGAAACGCAAAAATACCGATATTGATATTGTTGTTACAGGTAATGGCATTGCACTGGCCGAAAAGGTGGCCAAAAAAATGGGAAACCTTAAAGTGTCGGTATTTAAATCGTTTGGCACTGCCATGTTCCGGCATCGCGATGTGGAGATTGAATTTGTTGGAGCCCGAAAAGAATCGTACAACAGAAACAGCCGTAAACCCATTGTTGAAAACGGAACCCTTGAAGATGACCAGAATCGTCGCGATTTCACCATCAACGCCCTGGCAATAAGCCTTAATAAGGAAAATTATGGCCAGCTCGTCGATCCTTTTAACGGTATTAAGGATATTGAAAACAGAATTATACGAACCCCGCTCGACCCGTTTATAACCTTCTCTGACGACCCGTTGCGCATGATGCGTGCCATCAGGTTTGCTACCCAGCTCGGCTTTTATATAGAAGATGCTACTTACGAAGGAATTGTTGGCAACCGCGAACGCCTCTCCATTGTAAGTAAGGAACGCATTGCCGAAGAATTGAATAAAATAATCCTGTCGCCTCGCCCATCTATTGGCTTTAAACTATTAGAAAAAACGGGAATATTAAAAGACCTCTTTCCGGAACTTCAAAACCTCAAAGGCGTTGACTCGGTAAACGGGAAAGCTCACAAAGACAATTTTTACCATACCCTTGAAGTGCTTGACCAAATAGCGCCCAATACCGACGATTTATGGCTGCGTTGGTCGGCCCTTCTTCACGATATTGCCAAACCACTCACCAAACGTTTCGACCCTGCGCAGGGATGGACTTTTCATGCACACAACCATGTGGGTGAACGTATGATTCCTGCCATTTTTCAGAGGCTGAAATTACCGCTTAACGAGAAAATGAAATTTGTGCAGAAAATGGTTTTCCTGCATATGCGCCCCATTGTTTTAAGTGAAGAAGAGGTAACCGACTCGGCTGTGCGACGGCTGCTGTTTGAGGCCGGCGACGATATTGATAACCTGATGACACTCTGTGAAGCTGATATCACCTCGAAAAATCCTGAAAAGAAAGACCGCCACCTGCGTAATTTTAAAATAGTTCGCCGAAAACTCAAAGAGATTGAAGAAAAAGACCAGATTCGTAATTTTCAGCCTCCGGTAAGTGGCGAAACCATAATGGAAGTTTTTGGCCTGACACCTTGTCGCGAAGTGGGCGACATTAAGTCAGCCATTAAAGATGCCATTCTCGATGGAATTATCCACAACAACCACGACGAAGCCTACCAATACATGCTAACAAAGGCTAAAAAGATGGGCCTTACCCCGATAAAAAAGAATGAGAACTGATTTAAATGCCAATCGCTTTTTCGGGAATAACCCATATTCTCAAACGCCCGATGAATTTGCCCCAATTATTGTGGCATGTGGCATTAAAACGCCCGAAAATATTGGCCATTTAATTCGTGTTGCCGGTAATACAGGTGCGAAAAAGTTGTTGGTGGTTCATACGGGCAACTTACTGCGCACTACAAAAATTAACCGCATTGCAGGTGCTGCCAACTCGGTGGTAAATTATGAGTTTTGCCCAATTAATGAATTCGTAAGCCACATTCCTGCCCACTATGAGCTGGTTGCTCTTGAAACAGCACCTATGAGTCATAATCTTTTTAAATCGGCATTACCAAAAAAATGGCGCTTTTACTGGGCAATGAGTCAGAGGGCATTCCTGCAGACATATTGAAACAAGCCCATTATCTAGTTCATATACCTGTAACAGGTAAAGTAAAATCGCTTAACGTATCGCATGCAGCCGCCATTTGCCTGTTTGAATGGTGTAAACAGCATGTTTTATAATTGTTCTCGCGGTAATAGTAAGTAACTGCTTTATTTTAGTTTAATGGTTTAATTAAAGACTATTAGAAATTTAGACAACAGACAGAAAGACGTGTCCCGGTTTATCGGGATTAGACTTAAAAGATTAAATAGACAATGATGATATTTTGAACTGATTTAAATTGTTAACTGTTTTGCTTTTCTCTAAGTCTTGTGGCTAAAAATTTAAGCTCCTAATCCTAAACAAACGCTAAATGCGTTTCTCTGTAAGGTATTTCCAAAACCTTTTCGGCATAAAATTTCGTTGCAGTTTCAGATTTTTTCGTTCGGTAATGGCCATGCTTTTAAAATAGGTTCTCCAAAGCAATTGCCAATTATCTTCTTCAGGATGTTCTGCATCGGGTTGGAGTTTTCCGGTTTCTACGTCAAAAGCAGGGTCGTTGATGGTGAATTTTTCTACCGTATCGTTCTTTGAATCGTACATAACACCATAATTGCGAACCGAATCGAAAACAACCCAGGTTTGGTCGGCAAAGCGCTCTCTAAAATGACCAGTTACCAACGGAATAACATCGTACTTTGGGGCGTATGGCGCAAAATAAGTTCCATCGGCCGCCTGTTCAAACCTCAGAAACATCAAAATCCGGTGTGCCTCACGACCAACTTTACGCGAAAGTTGAAAGACTTTTAACACATCGGCGTTTGCCAAATCTTTCATAACAGGACGATTACATGTAAAAAGATGTTGACAATAGCGCAAAAAGTGCATTTCAAAGCCTTCCTCCTGCGACAAAAATGTATAATAGAGATGCTCACAGGTGAGAACGCCCCCAATCTTTTTCACGCCATTCCATACTCTTTCCGATTTTTTAGCGCAGGTAACCACTTCATGTGTATGGGCAAAAAGGCCTGCTGAAGCATGGGGTGGCAAAATACTTTCCGGCTGCTCTTTGCGCTCGTAAGCTTCAAAAACCGATGTCAATAATCCTTCAAAAGTTCCATCGTAATAATAAACAAGCATACAAAATCAATTACATGTTACCACAAATTAAGCTGAATGGCATCGGGCACTCTGCCCTTTTTAACGGGCGAAGTTAAAATGGCACGCACATATTCGGGTTTTAAATCCTGTACGGTAGCTGCCGTTAATTCATTACAGGTTAAAAAATAGCGTGCTCTTTTCATCACCACACCTAATTTGGCAAGGTTTTCTGAATTTAACCGGCGGAAGCCGCGCGCCGCAATTATCATTTTGGCCGATTTCACCCCTATTCCAGGTATACGCAACAACAAGTGATAGTCGGCTTTGTTAACATCAACCGGGAATAAATGGGGATTACGCAAAGCGTAGCTCAGTTTTGGGTCGATTTCCAAGTCCAGCTCCGGATGTTCATCATTCACTATTTCATCAACTCTGAATTCGTAAAAACGCATGAGCCAATCGGATTGATACAAACGGTTTTCGCGACGTAAAGGTGGGGCTGAAAGTGCCGGCAAACGACTGTCGTACAAATTTGTAGGATTATATCCGGAGTAATACACACGCTTTAACCCGTTTTGATGGTACAGGTTTGAAGCCAGTGAAAGTATTTGCTTGTCGGTGTCGGGCGTGGCTCCTATAATGAGTTGGGTGCTTTGGCCTGCCGGTGTAAACAATGGCGCGTGGCGTAAATGCCGACGCTCCTCCTTATTTTGCTCAATGCCAACTTTAATGAGTGACATGGGCGACAAAACACTGCGGTAATCCTTCTCAGGTGCTAAAACTTTAAGATTGCTCTCCGATGGTATTTCAATGTTTACCGACAACCGGTCGGCATGCAGGCCGGCTTCCTTAATTAACTCCGGACTGGCTCCCGGGATGGCTTTTAAATGTATGTAACCGTTGAATTTATACGTTAATCGCAATGTTTTAGCCACACCCACCAATTGTTCCATGGTATAATCGGCATTCTTTACCACACCTGAACTTAAAAACAATCCTTCAATATAATTCCGTCGGTAAAAATTAATGGTGATATCGGCAAGTTCCCTTACGGTAAAACAGGCTCGCGGAACATCGTTGGTACGTCGGTTTACGCAATAGGCGCAATCGTAAATACAATAATTAGTATAAAGCACTTTTAACAGCGAAATGCAACGCCCATCTTCGGTGAAGCTGTGACAAATACCTGATTTGGCTGCATTACCAATGCCTCCGGGCATATTGGACCTGGTACTCCCGCTCGACGAACAGGACACATCATACTTGGCAGCAGCCGATAATATTTCGAGTTTCTGAGTTGTTTCCATGCATCGACAAACTTTAGCTTTTGGCATAAATGCTATGAGCCATTTTCTTTACTAAAGCCAAATAATTGAACACTCAAATTATGTTATCCTATAAGACTTGGATTATTTTATAATCATTTATTCGATTATAAAGTACGTTATTTTTCTAATAAAAACCAGGGTCAGCCAAAAAATTGGCTGACTCTATTTCAATTGTTCAAGTATTGGATGATACTCGTAATTTCGTAAACTTCAAATCTAATCCTTTATAAAAATATCAATATAAAATTTAAGCAGTTGCTAATTATATCTATTAAAAAAATGAGTATACTTGCTCATGTCATTATACAAATACATTAAGTGGGGGGTTAATTTATGAATACCAGCAGAATACTCGACCAGTTGCTTAAATCAGGGCAAGGAACAGGACAGGATAGCAGTTGGCAATCAAAAAATGATAATTCACCTTTGGGAGGACTTGGAGACCTCCTCTCGGGCAGTGGTTTGGGAGGTATGCTTTCCGGTTTTGGAGGTGGAGTCGTCACAGGTGGAGCACTTGGATTATTACTTGGCAATAAAAAAGCCCGTAAGATTGGCGGGAAAGTAGCAATGTACGGAGGGCTGGCTGCGCTTGGCGTAATTGCTTATAAAGCTTACAGTAACTATCAGGCACAAAAAGGACAAACTGCACAGCGCGAACCACAAACCATTGACCGATTGCCTACACCACAAATTGAAGAGCACAGTGTGGCAATTCTGAAAGCTCTTGTAGCGGCATCCAAGGCAGATGGTCATGTTGATGCCAAGGAACGTCAATTGTTGGATCAGGAATTAGGTAAATTTTCAAACGATATGGAATTACGACGCTGGTTCGAGTCGGAACTTAATAAACCCCTTGATCCTGCGGAAGTGGCCAGGGCAGCAAAAACACCAGAAATGGCTGCTGAGATGTATATTGCCAGTGTTTTGATGGTTGATGATGAAAATTTCATGGAGCGTTCATATCTGGAGGAGCTGGCACGACAGTTAAAAATTGACCCGGCACTTAAAGGTGAGCTTGAAGCCCAGATTCGTCAGGCTCAAAATTATTAATTAGGAAGCTCATCGGTTTTAAACTTGCTTTAAGTTCCTAGCCGTCGGCTCATCCAATATTTTTTCAGGCAGGTCAAGAACCTACCTTTGTCTATTGGTGCAAAACGGGAAACGGATTAAAATACTTTAAATATTATCAGAATCTGTTTAAAATTATTATTAGACAATAGACGCAAAGTCCCGAGTATCGGGAAAAGAATTTTAGACACGTGTTCCGGTTCGTCGGAAATAGACATAAAACGTATGATGCTTATAATAAGAAAAATAACTTAACAATCTTGTTTTTCTATTTTTTCTATTTAGTCTAATCTGTCTGTAGTCTGTAGTCTGTAGTCTACACTTCTAATCGTCTTTAATAAGAATAAAAACTAAATTTAAACAGTTACTCAGGTTATTTCTTCAATTTATCTCCCTTTTAAGATTTTTCCCTTCAATACCGCCTTTGAAAATAATTGGTATTGATTTTAAGCCATCACTATTATCCACTGGAATTAAAAGATTTAAATGCAAATGATCTTTCGTACTTCTTCCTGTGTTTCCTGAAAGCGCGATTTTTTTTAACACGTTCAACATTATTACCAACGCTTACTAAGCTCCCATTCTCAGCAAAGTGAACATACTGGCGAAAAACACCAGTGCCTGTTACATAAATCGCAATAAAGTTTGCAAAAGGAGTCCATTTTTCATCTTTCCCCGAATATTTATTTTACCGTTTTAAAATTTAACATCCAAAACATCAGGGTCAATATTAAATAATTTGGGCACAAATCCTTAATAATAATTCATATGCTTATCAATTTGAGAACAAAGCTCATCACCTAAAAGTTCAAGGGCTTTATTAAGCTTTTCCAATAAAATGTACCTTATAATGTCTTTTGATTTTTTATATAACTAACTTATTTTCAAACCATTTTTGATTGTTCAAATCGTTATGAAACCGACATAAACAATAAGGCTTATAATAAAAGTCGGGGCTATTGCTGGTTGGCAGTAGTTTTAAAACAGTACAAAATTAATAGGTGTCTCTATATACAATTTTATCGGCTTACCGTTGAGTTTTCCAGGTTGCATTTTGGGCAATGAATTTATTACACGATAAGATTCAATGTCTAATAATAAATGCACTCCTTGAACAATTCTTACGTTGCCAACATTACCTTCCTCATCAATTGTAAATTGAGTTTTTACACTGCCTTGTATCCTATCAACATGAGCTTTAATGGGGTATTTTACATTAAAGGATAACCAAAAAGCTAAGTCAGAAGCTTTGTTCTGATTAGCTTTGGAGTTTATTTTTTCATCTACGACAATTAATGATGGCTTAGAAAACTCACCTTCAACATTCTCCAATAATTTATCATCCTTGTAGTCATACAAATAAAAACCTTGAGGTTCAAATTTACCATAAACCACGGAATCCATCTTCGAATTTTTATCGTTCAAAAAATACCACGTGCCGCAAGGTTTTTCATTTTTATATGATTTAAGCCAGATTAATTTATCTGACTTAATTTCAATAAGTTTCTCAATTAAATCATCCTCGTGACTGATTGAAACCAACTTGTATAAAGCTTTATTCTCTTCGCTCTTACGCTTAAGGTTGACATCACGAAAATACCTGATATCTGTATTCTCCTGAGCAAATAAGAAAACAGGAAGAACAGAGAGGAACAGGATAATTAATGCTTTTCTCATAAAATCTTGTTTTTTTACAAAATCATCATAAACGGTTATGTGTATGCAACAGTGGGAATTGCAGGCGTCATCGCTGCCTGCCACCACTGGGCCCCACAATGGTAATAATGGCTGTTAGCGTTTTGTTGTTTTTATTTTTCAATCATTTTCTTCATAGTAATAGGAATAGTCAATCCCTTTCATAAATATCTCACGGTCATTTATTTTGTCAGTAAGTGCATTAAATAAAAGTGTTTTAAGAGTATTACTTTCTGTTGGACTAAGCATCATTGCATTCATATAGTCTCGTTTACTTATTTTACTCCAATCAACACATTTTTTTATGCGCACTTTAAGCATCAAATCTAACCATATCCGGGTGCTTCTGCCATTTCCATCCATAAACGGGTGCTCAATGTTCATTTCAACATACTTGTTTACAATTTCGTCAAAAGTATTTTCAGGCATTGCTTCTATTTGCTTTAGTGTATCGCCTAAAAACTGTGATACAGCAAATTGAAAACCTCCTTTTGAAATGTTCTTTTGTCTGATTTGTCCTGCAAAATCATACAGTCCTCCAAACAAATAGGCATGGATTTGTTGCAAGCCTTTGACTGTCCCAACTTCAATGTTTTCTACAAACGAACTTTCAAATAATGCATACGCTTTTGTTTTACTTTTCCCGTCAATACTCTCATCACTATATGTAAACCATTCTATAAAACGATTTGCCCTCTTTCCAGGGAATTCTTTACCCAATGCTATAATCCCGTTGTAATCCAACATATCAGCAAAACGTCTTTTCCCGTCTGGAGAAAGAAATTTCAACTGGGTAGTGGCACTAACCACTTGGCTGTTTTCTTTCTTTAATTTTGCCTTAAGATATTTCCAATAATTGCGGGTTTTTGAATAGTCGTTTTGGTTAGTAAGAACTGCTACAATATCCAACACCGAAAACCACCACTTGGCATTTTCTTCATCCCAAATAGCACGTACTTCGCGATCGTCAAAAAAACGAATGGATATTTTTGTATTATTCATATTTAAATTTACGGGCTAGGCGAAGTTAGCGACTTTGTTGTTAAAACCTCTGTAGTCTCCTGACTACTTATAAAGATAACGTTTTTTTGTATTGTGTCCGCTCGGCTCTGCCGCTTGGTTTACCGAGAATCGAAGTTAGACGAAGTCAATTGGAGCAAAGCGGAAATCGACGGAGTCAATGGCAGTTAGAAACTGCTTGTAAAAATTCGACGAATTTGCAAACTTCGCCGAGCAGAGGGGATACGCTCTTATTGACGAAAAGAAGCATTTTTTCATTTTTCGTCAATAAGAGTTATGTTCCTTGCATGTGTACAACGGTCGAAAATATAACAAGTGACGGATTGAGGTCGACATCAATATCAACCGTTACAAAACCTTGCGCGAGGAAGGCGCTTTAAAGCAACCACCGCGCCCGACATTGGTTATATTGCTGGTTGTGGTGCGTTTTTTCTTATCCGTTTTATGCGTCTTAATACCTCCTTCTTGTTCTTTCTTTCTTCTTCTATGTCATAATCATCCTGAAGTCCAAGCCAAAATTTTGGGCTTGTTCCAAAATATAAACTCAGTCTTAGAGCAGTATCTGCAGTAACACTTCTTTTTCCTTTTAATATTTGTGAAATTCTTGTCTGTGGGATTTCAGTGTCCTTTGATAATCTATAAGCTGTTATATTCATTGGTATCAAAAACTCTTCATTGAGAATTTCGCCTGGGTGTACATTTTCTAACTTCTCCATTTTTAGTCCTTTCATTAGTGATAGTCCACAATTTCAACTTCTATTGCATGATTACTTTCCCATTTAAATATTATTCTCCATTGGTCATTGATTCTTATGCTATAAAAATCTTTCAAATTTCCTGATAGTTTTTCAAGTCGATTTGATGGAGGAACTTTCAAGTCATTTATAGATTGAGAGTTATTGAGCATTCTTAGTTTACGTCTTCCGATTTGTTGTATCTCTGACGGAAGCTTTTTGACCTTTTCTCCATTCCAAATTTTCTCAGTTTCTTTAGAACCAAATGAAATAATCATTGCTTTCCATTTACATTAGTAACGTCAAAGATAAGTACATATTTCAAGATGTCCAAGAGAAGTGCGGGTCAAAATGCACCACAACTCCTTAATATCTACAACAATTTGCCATTTTCTATGACAAGCAAGTTTGATTATGACTATTTTTTCTGCGCTGCTTTATTAAAGAAATCAACCATCTTTTTGATATTGGCATCAGTATGGGTGTTGGCATAATGTTGTCCGCCCGGTACCTGAATGTATTCACTTTTTACACCGGCGGCTATAAGTGCATCATGCAGAAGCGCACTTTGACAATAGGGCACTACAACATCGGCATCGCCATGAAAAATTAAAAATGGCGGCTCGTTTGAGTCAATGTATGTTATGGGGTTTAGTAAAATAAACTTTCTTGTATTTTCTGTTTTTTTCATGCCTATTAAAAGTTCTTCAGGCGTTTGCCCCGGAGCGCCAAATGAACTGCCTCTGCATGAATCAATAGCTAATAAATCGGTTGGCCCAAACCAATTACACACGGCGTCAACGAAACTGCTATATGAAGTGTATTTACCCAGATTTCCTTCAATATCCATGGTGACCGACTCAACCGTAAACGATTTAACCCCACCGGTAGTTCCGGCCAATGCAGCCAAATGTCCTCCCGATGAGCTTCCCGAAATTCCAATAAAAGAGGTATCAAGTTTATATTTATCGCCATTGGCGCGTATATAACGAATTACAGCTTTAATATCATGAATTTGACCAGGAAAAAGCGTATCCCTGCTGGAGCGATGATTGGGCGTTACCACGGCATAACCGGCATCTAACAAGGCGCTACCAATAGTTTTCATATCGGCCCCTTTTTGGTTGTTTGCAAACCAGGCACTTCCATAAATATAAATGATAACCGGATAATTTTCTTTCGGCTCTGCAGGCAAATAAATATCGAGCATATGAAACGATTCGTTATCATCGGCATAATTCAATTCGCTCCATTTGTTCGAATAATTTTGTGCATTGCTTGACATAACGAATAAAATCAGAAGACCAAATAATAACTTTTTCATGGGTTAGGGGAGTTAATAATCTATGCGTTTAACAATTTTGTTTAATTAGCTTATAATTGATTTTGCAAGAGTACTTAAAAGTGTTTTAGCTACAGCTCTTTACTGGTATCAATCAACTATATAGATAAAAGATAATTTTCGAAATCATAATTCATAATATCAAATTATCCTACATAACAAAATCTTCTTCATTTAGAGACTGTTTAAATTATTTTTTAAAATCTTTAGACATAAGACAAAAGACTAAAAGACTTAAGAAAAAAACTAAATGGTAAACAAATTCAAATTGTAATTCAAAGTATCATCTTTGGCTATCTACCTTCCGGCAAAAACAGGTCGAAATTATCTATTTAGTCTATTCTATCTGTGTGAACTCTAAACTTCTAATAATCTATAATAAAACCAGAAAACTAAATTTAAACAGCTTCTTAATATATGATGATTAATCCTTAATTCGCCCCACCATCAAATCAATCCAAACAGGTAAATGATCGCTATAACCGTCGGCATATTTAAAACCTATGTAGGTTCTGAATGGCCTCATTCCGCCGAAGGTTGGGTCGCGTTCGAGCAAAAACGGGAAGTCGATTATTCTAAGAGAAGGAGAAGCCATCTTAACGACCGAATTTCCTTCCAGTAGCGAGCGTGAAACAATTATCTGGTCGAATACGGCCCATTCGTGCTGGTGCTTTAAAGTGCCAACTCCCTTTTTCAAATAAAGGGCAGGATTTATGAGTATGCCACCATCAGCTATTTTTCCTGCCTTTAATGTGTTTATAAATATTTCCGAATCGGGCTCTTCATTAAAATCGCCCATTATTATCATTAAAGCCTTTGGGTTAGTTGTAAATATAGAATCCGTAATATTTTTTACAACTTGTGCAGCAGTATTTCGTTTCCAATGTGAAGCGGCAGCTCCCCCTAGCCTTGAAGGCCAATGGTTTACCAAAACATGCAAAGTATCAGCTCTGTCGAGAATGCCTTTTGCATAAAGAATATCTCTGGTTGGGCGCTCTGCTTGGCCAAAATTAACCGGTACGGGTTGAGCGGAAACAATTTCGAAACGCGAGGCACGGTAAAGCAATGCCACATCAATACCACGCTCGTCGGGCGATTCAAAATGCACCACACGATAACCCAAATTATTCAGGCCGGTTTCCCGAATCATTGTAGTTAACACCCATTTGTTTTCCACCTCACACAAACCAACCAATACAGGTGGATTCCATCCTCCGGCGTTTAAAATCACCTTGCTAATACGGGTCATTTTTTGCTTCATTCGAGAGTAGCTCCAACGTCGCGCACCTTGTGGCAGAAACTCATCGTCATTCTTTAGCGAATCGTTTCTTACATCAAATAAGTTCTCCACATTATAAAACATAATACCTGCAACGGAATCGCTTGACGAGCGGGCAGTTAAGGCAGATTGAGCCAACATTTCAGGATGCACCCATGCCAATAACAGGGCCAAACAGATAAGACTGGTGTAGATTTTCTTTATTGATACCGTCATATCTTGGGGGAAGTACAATTAAATGCGTAATTAAAGCAATGGGATTTATTGTTTCTCTTTTCTTTCGTATGCTCCAAGGTCAGGCCCTCCATCGTCGATTCGTGAATTGCCGGAAATATCCTTGGGAAACCGACGGCCCACCGCCACATCGCCAGCATCTTTAGCCACGCTTAGAGTGTCGAGCTGGAAATTAAAATCGAAAGGAGCAATAAATTTGGGATCTTTATTGACTATTACATTGCGGTAAAAAGTGGTATTGGCCAATGCATCGTTGTTTGCAGCCGAGCGAATTAGGGAATGATCGAACCGGTAATTAATAACATCCAGTCCCCCACCTTTTGGACGCCTGAAATCGAGTCCGATTTCATTTTCGGCGCGGCCATATATAATGCAGTTTGCAAATAAAGCCGACTCCAAATCCTTGGTTCTGGTAACACCTTCCTTGTCGGTGTAGTAATTCGACAGCAGCAATGCCGGTGCACTTCGATAAGCCCAACGGAAATAATTGGCGATAGTGCAATGGTAAAACTCGTATTTACCTCCTACAGTTAAGGCTACCGAGGCGCTTCCGCAGTCGCCAAAAATACAATTATTGGCAACTATGGATGATGTTTGAGCCAGAAGCCCCTGCTTGGCGATATGTTCGATTCGTGTATTGGATAAATAAACAGGTTCGGTTTCATTAATACCCACCGAATCGACCACAATGCCCATGGTTCCGTTTTTAATGTGGGCATATTCGATGGAATGGTTTTTACTGCCTGGCATTAAATGGATGTAGCCCCATTGGCCTGGTTTATCGGCATACCATTCTTCCAAACGCGATCCCATAAAAGTAACGGGTTCCTCTTTAGTTCCTTTAACCTCCAAAGTGCCTAGCACTATAAGACTGGCATTTTTATGGAAATGTAACCTGGCTCCGGGCTCAATTGTTAAAGTTTCGGTTGAATCAACCACTACATAATCGTAAATAAGATAGGGTTTTTGCTTTGTAAAACGCTGTGTTTTAAGCCATTCCTTCCGCAATAACACAACATCCTGACCATAAGCAATCAACTTAACGCTTTGTACCCTTTCGCGTGTATAAAAAAGAATGGAATCGGTAACAACAAACGGCGTACTCGTTCCTGAGGGATCGATGGTTAATTCAACAAAAATAAATATACTATCGTTGGCACGCATAGGCATATCGCGCAATGAGTTTTCGGGGAAACCGTTAATGTTTAGGCGGAATTTGGAATTATCGCCACCAGCCAGCGTTATGGCGTCGATGGTTAAATCGCTCGAATAAGGATTGTAAACTCTAAAATGCTGTGTGGTTGAGCCAATAGAGGTAAAAATGGTATCGAACATCACTGTATCGGAGGAGAAATAAAGCCCTTCACTGCCACCGCGAAACATATAGTCGCGCTCACAACCCCATACACTGGCTATGGCAGCAATAATAAGCAATATTTTAATTAACCTAAACATATGGTAAACAACTGAATCGGTCCCAACTAAAAACAACTTCCACTCGTACGCAATTTATTAAAACAACGTGAAAATCCCAACAAAATTTTTATGGATGAGCAACTTTTTTTTACAAAAATTAACACGGCTTGTAATTATCTCATTCAAAAAAATCTTTACAATCTCAATTTCAGGACATTACTCAACTAAAAAAGATATTCAAAAAAATCGGGTAATTACTTTACTTTTGTAATCAACAGCAGAAAATCTTTTACAACAAAAATAAATTTTACCGGAAAGTATGCTTTCTTCCTTCAATAATTTTGCCAATATTTGAAAAAAAGAAAAATGGACTCAAAAAAAAGCAACAATTCGCAGGATTATGGAATTTTCCTGGATAAACCGTTTACTTTTGACCGGTTTATAAGGCTTTTGTTAACTATTGCCATAATCATTGGACTAATTGTTATTATCCGTTCCATCAGTGGGGTACTTATCCCATTTTTTTTAGCTTTATTGCTGGCCTATTTAACCGATCCGGTGGTTGTATTTTTTCAAACCAGATTGCGTATTAAACATCGCGGGACTTCAGTTTTTTTAACCATGTTGTTGTTTATCAGTATTTTTACTGGTATTCTGATGTGGCTGATACCCCAGTTTGTTGCTGAAACAGTTAAACTTATAACGCTTGTTCAAAAGTTTCTGCAAACACATAGTTTACAAGCGTTATTGCCCGAAGGCGTATATCAGTGGTTAAATCAGGTTTTGGCCAGCCAGAATTTTCAGGATGTTTTAGGTGCGCAGGATGTTTCTCAATTAACCACCGTCATTCTCAATTCAGCCAAGTCGGTTTTCACAGGCTCTCTTAGCATTCTGTTTGGAGTTATAGGACTGTTGATGATTTTGCTGTATTTGTTTTTCATTCTGCTCGATTATAAAAAGATTGAAGAAGGCTGGCAAGGTCTTATCCCTCAAAAACATCGTCATTATGCCATTACCATTTCCAATGATTTAAAGCTGTCGATGAGGGTTTATTTCAGAGCGCAGTTTACAATTGCTTTAATAGTAGGAATTTTGCTGGCCATTGGATTCTCTATTATCGAAATGCCAATGGCTGTAACGCTAGGTCTTTTTATAGGAATGTTGAATATTGTGCCCTATTTACAGGTTATTGGTTTTATCCCTGCAATAATTCTGGCATTGCTCAAGGCCATGGAAACCGATCAAAATTTTGGACAGATAGTGTTGTTGGTTTTTCTGGTAATGGCTGTTGTTCAGGTAATTCAGGAAACCCTACTGATACCTCGAATCATGGGGAAAGCTTACAATATGAATCCTGCGGTAATTCTGCTTTCTTTATCGGTTTGGGGAAGTATTATGGGGATACTGGGAATGTTGCTGGCTTTACCACTTACAACCATGTTGTTCTCGTACTACAAGCAATTTGTTTTGAAAGAAGATGATTCAAAAAAAGAAATTGTAATGGCATCAACAGAAATGCCCATTGATAATGAAGAGCCTTAATGTCTTAGTCAATTTTCTTTAACCGGCCAATGCCGCTGATATTTGAATAAACACTTGATGGCGTTCCTTTGTAAGAAACGTGGCAAGCTCCGGCCATGTTTACTCTTAGCTGTTCAGTAACAAAAATATCGGCTTTTCCGGCCCCTGCCAGGTTAAGTTCAACCTTCCGGGCTTCGAGCTCAAATGCTCGCATTTTACCGGCACCCGGTATATCAAAGTTCAATGAATCTACTTTGCCTTTAAGATTGATAGAAGAAGCGCCGGCAAACACTCCGGTAACCGACTGCCCATGAAGTTCCATTTCAAGGTTCACGGCTCCGGCAAAATCCATTTTTAAATGGTTGAAAAGAAAAATATCGGTTGTAATAACCTTAACAGCTTTTTGACCCGATAATTCCTGAAGATCGTTTACACCAATATTAACAATAACCGGTTGATCCATATTATTGTAACGCTCGTTCATATAGCCAATTCTCAAAGTACTGTTTTCTACTTCGGTTAATACCATGTTCAGAATATCTTCATCGCCTTCAACAGAAAGGCTGCATACAGAACTGTTTTGCAAATAAACGATGAAATTCCCGTTTAATTCCACTTTGTTAAAAGAAGCTACCTCTCTGGTTTGAAATGCCTCCATTGTCCCTGGCTTAAAGCGGATACTTCCCGGGTCGGACCAGCATCCGGTTGTGAAAGCACTGATGAAGCACAGAGCCAAAAATCCGGTTATTGAACGATACCTTTTCATCTGTTTATAATTTGTTTTTTAACGGCCAGATGGAACTCGCCATAATAGTAATGCTCCTATGTGAGAATTCGTTCTTATGACTCGTTTCATTTTGATGGAGTTATCTCGGTTGATACTTCAAATTCTACTGTTTAACAATTCAGGTTATAGAGCGTGTTAAAGTAATTATTTTTCTGAAAAAAAGGTAAGAAGCAACTCGATATTGTGCAATTGTTCTGGTTTGGTATAATCCATCCAAGGTTCAACTGTCAGCATCCAGGCCTCCAGATTTATCTCTTCTGTTCTTTCCTCAGCATACAAAAAACTCTCAGCTAAATTCCATACGTTTGTATCAAGCATCCAATCTTCAATTAATACCAATTCCTGCTGATAATCACTATTAACAGTCCATGGGTCGGTTGATAACATCCATGATGTTAAAATTACTTCATTTTCATTGTTGGTATTCCAGGCGTTTTCATCTACCATCCAATTGGCCAATGATACTTCGGCTTCAACATTTTCTTCAATAATAGTGGTGGCGGCAATTGCCTTAACCAATACCACTTCATTTGAAGGATTAACAGAAGGAAGAGCCTTTTCGGCAACCTCAGTAGTTGTAACATGAGTTAATGAAGCACTTTCAGTAGCAACTGTGTGAACGGTATAATTTCCGGGATTATTTGTTTTTGAATTATTTATCTGGGTAAGGAAAACAACTAATAACAAGCTCCCTGCAAGTACCAATGTGGTGTACTTAAGCGCTCCGGTTTGATGATTAACTTGTGTTTTCATTTTTAATGCCTCCATTTATTTGTTTGAACATACAGAAACATTAATAATGCCAAACTCTATATATTACTCTTTTATTGTAACTTACAAGAGTTTTGTTGTTTGTAAAAATATTATCACTGCCCAATTTTGAAACGAATAATGTTCGTAAACGGACATTCCATTATTTTCTCAAGGTAATATCTAATTAACCGATTAAATTTAGATTTAAGATGAATAGATGAAAAATGGATAGAGCAGATTATTAAGACTTTAAAAATATCTTAGTATCGTTCCAAACTTACCTGTTTACCGGCAAACAGGTCTATACGTCTAGAATGTTATCATCTTAATAAAATTCCAAAATTAAATTAAACAGCTACCAAATGATTAATTAATTGAATTAAAAAGAGGCTGTCTCATAAGTTTTTTTAAGGCTCTGAAAATTGAGTATTTGAAAAACTACTCGAGTAGGAGTACGAATAAAAAGAGGGTGTCTCTGACTTTTGAGACACCCTCTTCAGTACTTTATTGTATTACGGATTATTTTGTATTTAAACGATCCAGAACCGACATTACTTCGGCTACATGGCCACGGCTGGTTTCCAGCAATGCTTTTTCATCACTGTCGAGATTTAATTCAATTACCTTCTCAACGCCATTTTTGCCAAGAATAACCGGAACGCCTAAATAGCAGTTATTGATACCATATTCGCCTTCGAGGTTAATACAAACCGGGAATACACGTCGCTGGTCGCGAACAATAGCTTCAACCATTTGAGCGGCGGCAGAACCGGGAGCATACCAGGCTGAAGTACCCATTAATTTAACCAATTCGCCACCTCCGAACTTGGTACGCTCAATAATAGCGTCCAGCTCCTGGGCTCCAATAAGTTCGGTTACAGGAATACCTCCAACGGTAGTGTAACGTGGCAGTGGCACCATTGTATCGCCGTGTCCGCCAAGTAACATTGCCTGAATATCTTTAGGTGAAACATTTAAAGCTTCTGCTAAAAATGCACGGTAGCGGGCAGTGTCCAGAATTCCGGCCATCCCCATTACACGGGTTCGAGGGAAATTACTGGTAATATGAGCCTGGTATGTCATTACATCCAAAGGATTGGATACTACAATAATAATAGTTTCAGGTGAATACTTAACTATTTGCTCGGTAACTGATTTAACAATACCAGCGTTGGTTTCAATTAAATCGTCGCGAGTCATACCTGGTTTACGTGGAAGCCCTGATGTAATAACAACAACATCTGAACCAGCTGTTTTTGAGTAATCATTGGTAACACCAACTGTACGGGTATCATAAAGGTCAATTGGGGCTTTTTGCCAGATATCAAGAGCTTTTCCTTCAGCAATACCTTCTTTAATATCTACCAATACTACTTCATTGGCGATTTCTCTGTAGGCAAGAATGTCGGCGCATGTAGCACCTACGTTTCCTGCCCCTACTACCGTAACTTTCATAATGAATGCTTTAATTTTATAGTTGTTATTTTCGTATCAGATTTAGCAAAGGCTTACTCCTTTTTAAAGAGTGTCGCAAATATAAACAAGGCTGCTCAATTACCGAAAAATTTCTTCATTTTTTAAAGAGAATTAACAAGCATAAACTCGGGTCATGTTAAAAGCAATTTTAACTGTATAAAACCGCAAGCGGCTTTATACAGTTAACCACAATTTATAACGTAAAGATTATAATAATGTTCGGATAAAATTAAATATCAATCCTACTAATGCAGAGTAATCATTTTAATATCATGGCCTTTGGAAGGGGCATGCGTGTAAACACGATCTCCGGGTTTAAGTCCTTCGGTTACCCAGACATATGAATCATTTTCTCCACCAGTCCTGATTTCCTGTCGAACTACCGACAAACCTTCTCTTTTGTAAACATAAAAGCCTATTTCGCTTAAATGTACTGTTTGGCGGGGCACCATTAAAACATCTTTTAAACTGCTAACGACTATGTGATTGGTTGAAGTCATACCCGGCAATAAGGTTTTTCCTGCCGGATCTACTTTAATTTCCACTTTAAAACCAGTTGCAAACTGTCCCTGCATTTCTTGCCCCACGTTTGCAACCCGGGTAATAACACCTTTGAACTCTTCATCGGGAAAAGCATCAATTTTAATTCTGACCGGTAAGCCTGTTTTTATTTTGGAGATATCAATTTCCTTAACAAACGCAACCGATTGAAGGGTTGACAAGTCGGGCAGTGTTGCTATTAATGGAGCCCAACGGTTAACATTGGACCCTATTCTGATTTTCTGCCCGTCGTTACCACGGGCATATACCACAAGTCCTGGTCCTGGGGCTACAATGCGCAAATCGCGTCTTAACTGTTCTAATGTTTCAATATCATTTTTCTGTCTGTCAATTAAATCCAGAGCTCTGTTCACCATTAATTGATGTTTTCTGCGTAACTGAGTATAGTTTCTGTTTCGTTGTTCAAAATTGCGTTTGGCTACTTCCAGATTAATTTGTGCCTGACGCTGAACAGCCTGCGATTCATATTTCGACTGTTCCAGCTTTATCTCCCTGTCGAGCACCACATCGCGGGCCTGTCTGATGCCGTCGCGAGCTTCACTTAACACCAAAGAGCTATCAATTTTGATATTTTCAAGGTTAACCAGATACATATCCAACCGCTCGGTAAGTATTCGGTGTTGCTCTTCAACATCGGCCGGATTTAGGGTTGCTACATAATCGCCCTTTTTAACTACTGTACCCTCTTTAACGATATCGGTTATGGCGAGCGACCTGATTCGCACAGTCTGGTTGGTAAGCACTTCCGGGATGGTTATATTGGTAGATTCGAGAGCTTCCAACTCACCCATGCTGGTAACAACAATTTCGAAGACCCCTTTTTCGGCCTTCACTATGTCAGGTTCTTTTTCCTTATCGCGAGTGGCAATGGCATAAATAACCAGCGTTACCACTACCAAAGCGATTGGAGGAATGATTTGCCAGAATTTCTTCATTCGTTTAATTTTTTAAATTCAAATGAAACTCTCCTACCTGTTGATATTGAGAGTTCACATTTTTCAGGTAGTTTTACTGAGCTTATTTCATACTAATATTATAAGAACCCAGAATATTACATTAATTAACCTACTTTTTTAACAATTCGTCCAAATCCTCCATTAAAGGCCGGCGATTAATAAAATCGAACAAAGTAAGCTGACGTACGCCATAAAGGCTTACCCAATATCTGCGAAGCGCAGCGATGTAGCTCCGGCGGGCCGAGTCAAGTGAATTTCGGGCTGAGTTCAGGCGAATTACATCCACCTTGTCAATCATAAACCGTTGCTTAGTCACTTCAAAACCCATTTGAGCAATGGTATCGGCCTTTGCCGCAATCCCCACCTGCATCTCCTGAAGGTTAAAATCCAAGATGTTAATGATTAGTTCCTGCTCAAAATCAATTTTTGCCTGTTTCACAGTGGCTTCAGTAACTTCCTGGTTCGAGCGGGCCATTTGAATTCTTCCTTTTCTAAGCCCCCAGTCAATAATGGGTACATTTAAAGAAACCCTAACTTGTTGTTGTTCGAGAAATGGGCTTTGGTAAGCCTGATTTAACTCGGCTGCACTTTTATTAATACCTACATTACCCCGAATGGTGGCACTGAGCCCACTTTCGGCACGGGCACGGGCAACATTCTGACCGGCACTGAGCAACTGATACTCAAAATCGAGTATTTCAGGATTATTTTCCATTGCCAGATTAAGGGCTTCATCAACATTCACTTTAACGCTGGGAATAATTGATGGAACCAAACAATTAATCTTAACATTTTCGGGTAATCCTAAAAAAGAATTTAACGATGCATAGGCCTGCTTTAAGTCTATGTCGGCTCTTGATTTAGCTAACTCGGCATTGAGAAGTCCCAGTTCCAAATCGAGCAGTTCATCCTGCGTTACCGTTCCAATTTCGAAACGTCCGCGCCCGATTCGGTATAACGTATCGGCATTTGAATAGTTCGTTTTTGCAATTTCAATATTGATTTCAGCAGTTACCACACTAAAAAAGAAATTTATAGTCTGAATTGCCAATGTTTCACGCCTTTGCAAAAATTCTTTTTTAGCCTGCTCAAATTTTAAAGGTTCCATTCGGGCCTGCCATCTGAAGCTATTATATCCGTTTAAAGATTGTGTGAAACCAACTGTTACAGGGCTTGATGCAAAACTTACCCTATCCTGATCAAGCGACTGAATTCGGGTTAAACCTGATGTTACGTCAAACACTCCACCTGTTAAAGTCATATTCTGACGAACTGACAAACCGGCATTAGATGTAAAAGTTGCCCTTTCAATAAAATTCTCGTTGTTATAATCCATATTAACCGATCGGTCGTAGTTTACAGGCGTAGAACTTAAGCTTAACAGGGGCAAACGTTGGGCTTTGTAGCTGCGAAACTCCCAATACCTTGCTAAATACATATTTTTGTATCGAAAGCTAAGAAGCGATTGTTGATTGGCCAATTCAATAGCTTGTTCAAGCGTAAGACTTAATTGAACTGCATCACGATTCTGTCCATTTATGCTCATGAACGAAACGATAAATACAAATAATATTGAATAACAAAAACGGATCATACTATATTATAAAATTGTTGATGATTCTTTTCCCGAACTCACTTAAAAGCAATTTTCTATTTAATTAGAATGCCAAGCACTTAATGTCGTAACGATTCTACGGGATCCTGCTCAGCGGCCCGCTTGGCCGGAAGGTATCCAAACACAATACCTACTGTTGCAGAAACTCCAAATGCTACAAAAACCGAAAACAGACTCACAATTGTTTGAATATCTGCCATTACATTGATGAGCTGAGCCAGAATAACTCCCAGAACTATACCTATCATACCTCCTGAAACACTTATTAATGTCGACTCAGCCAGGAACTGTACGATAATATCCTTACGCGATGCTCCAATGGCTTGCCGGGTTCCAATTTCACGTATACGCTCCCAAACAGATGCAAGCATAATATTCATAATACCAATACCTCCAACAATTAGTGAAATACTGGCAATGGCTCCCAAAACGATGTTAAAAATGTCGTTGGTTTTTTGTTGCTGCTTCAGAAGCAACTCTGGCACAGTTACTTCAAAATCGTAGATGTCACTATGCCGTCTTAATAGCATTCGTTTTACAATGTCGGCAGTTACACTTAAATGCTCTGTTTCTTCAACCTGAATAATAATTTTATCCAATTGATGTACAATTGAACTAATCGATCCTGATGCTGATGCCGAAGTTGTTGAACCTGATCCTGATCCGGCTCCTGGGCCCATACCAAAACCGGACCCACCACGTGCCATACCTTCCAATACTTCGGGGTTTACTCTGCCACGATCTTTAAATCGCAACAGCATGGTTTTTACAGGTACAAAAATTTTATTATCGGTACTGCTAATGCCCATCTCGTCAGAAGCTGAGGCAGTAAAATCTCTTCTTTCAATAACCCCAATTACCTGCAACCAGGTTTGGCCACATTTTATATACTGACCAATGGGATCCTGAGTATTAAAAAACCGTTTCTTAATATTATCACCAATAACACAAACCGGGAACCCGCCTTCACTTTGCTCACTGTTAAAAATTACACCTTGCTGAAGATTGATGTTCAGTAATTCAAAATAGTTTGACGAAACACCTTCGAGTACCACAGGATAGCTCTTGCCTTGCAATACGGCATGATAGTTTAACGATATAACCGGACTAACTTTGGCTACTGTAGGTATAGATTGCTCAATGGCCATGGCATCGAGCAATGTTAAACCCGGCGAAAACCGGCGAACACCTGACCCCACTCCGCCTCCCTGCGTTTCGGGCGACTCAAGGGCAATTTCAGAAGGAGTTACAATGATGTTATTAACACCCACTAGTTTAATTTGCTCCAAAACTTCCTGCTGAGCACCTTTACCAATAGCCAGCATACTGATAACAGCAGCCACCCCAAACATAATGCCCAAAGCTGTTAGCATGGATTTCATTTTGTTGGCCAGAATTGCCTCAACTGCAATCACCACATCGTGAAAATATCTTGTAAACAGATACTTTATTTTTCTCATGCAATTGTTTTTGTTGAAATGTGAACCTTAATCTTCAAATCACATTTATATTATAACCTAATCAAATTATCAGAGACTAATTGTTAGCTATTAGCTGGAAATACAAGCTGAGAGCATAACTTTCCGATAAATCGGATACCGATTCTCGGCATTTCACTTTGCTTCAACTTCGCGTTGCTGCGTCTGCCTTCTTACTATTGACTTGTCACTTGTATCAAAAAAAGCTACTGCGGACGTCGACGCTCGCTTCTTTCGCCTCTTTCAGAACCTTCGGGGCGCATACCCTGACGCCCTTGCCCTGCCTCCATGCGCAGGCGTTCATTTTCTTCCCTCTTTTTTAATGCTTCTTCGGCAGCAATGCGGTTGCGTTCTTTAATTTCCTCATAAATTTCAATCCCTACCAAGGGTAAGTTTTCTGAGCCCGATGGCTCATTGAGTAAAACTTCCTGCCCTAATTTTAATCCATTGTTTACCACCACAAAGTTGGAATTTTCGACACCCAAATCGACAATCTGTTTTACCCACTGATTTAAATAAGTATAAACAAACCTTGTTGAATCGGTTTTAAAAACGGCATCCAAAGGAATATACATAGCTTCACTCAGGCTGTCGGTAGTTATAACATTACTGGTGGTCATGGCAGGTCGCAACTCCGGGTCTGCCCCAAACAATTTGATGGTTACTTCGAACACTTTTGTGTCGCCATTGGGCAATACCTGTCCAATATTGGCAACTGAAACCACTTTGCCATCGAAGCTTTTCTCGGGGAAAGCATCAACTCCAATACGTACTTTTTGTCCAACCCGGATTTTAGAAATATCAATTTCGTTAATAAAGGTTTTAGAAATCATGGACGATAAATCGGGTAATTCGGCAATGCGGGGAGCCCAACGGTTAACACTGCTGCCAACTTTAATTTTGCTACCAAGGCGGTCGTAACTATAAATTACCATGCCTTGTTTGGGCGCTTTAACTTCGAGGGCAGCAAATAAATCAACAATGTCTTTTTCCTTTTCGCGGGCTCTTCTTACCTCCTCCATTGCTCTTTCAACACTATGGCGAGCCTGGCGTTGTTTTAAATCATAATTACGTAAAGCCTGTTCCAGGTTTTGCTCAGCTCTTTCCAAATCGAGTGCAGCCTGCCTTTTAACTGCCGGAGACTCATATTTAGACTGTTCCAGAACCAGTTTTTTCTCTTCAACCGCAACACGTGAGTTGAGCAGGCCATCTCTGAGGTTGCTCATATTAATATTGGTATCAATACGTGCATCCTCGAGCGATTGCAAAGCTTTCTCAAGTTCCTCCCTGGCTGATGTTAGCAATTCCTCCACAGCAGAATGGTCTAATGAAGCCACAAAGTCGCCTTCCTTCACAACAGTACCTTCTTCAACCAAATCGGTAATTTTAATTTCAAAAATGTTGATGCGACGACTCGATAACTCGGCCGGCACTTCAATAAAAGTGGCGTTTTCGGCTTGCAATTGCCCTGTTGAGTAAACCTCTGAGATAAAAGAGCCTTGTTCAACCCTGACTTTGATTAAAACTTCGTTGAGGCGAGTGCTTTTACTGATAATCCAAAACACCAAAACAACCAATAATACTGTCCCTGCGCCTATGGCAATATTTCTTATAAGTTTTTTATTCTTCTGCATGTTTGTGAATATGATTTTCCTTTCAGACAAATAGTTTTCAATAAAGTTTAATAGCTACCTGATTTTTTTACAATTCTATTGGTTATGGTCAGTTATAGAACACATAAACAAACCCATCCGAGGTAACCAGAGGGTTAATAATTTTATTTGTATGCTTTTAAAAAACCTTACAGGTTATTTATACCTGCAAGGTTTCGAGCAAATAATCAGTTTACTTTATTAACAATTCAACCACGAGGTTTCGTTATTGCAGTTAATGGGTGTTGACATGTAGAAATTCAATCATAAAATCTTCTTGACGCACAGCGCTTTAAACCATTGATTTTATAACATCAATAATATTGTGGGCCAGCGAGTCAGCTGCTTCAGAACTTTCAGCTTCCGAATAAATTCTGATAATTGGTTCGGTATTCGACTTGCGTAAATGCACCCAACTATTGGCAAAGTCAATTTTAACACCATCAATATCGGTAACTTTCTCGTTGTTGTAAAGCACTTTAACTTTCTCTAAAATAGCATCCACATCGATTCCGGCAGTTAGTTCTATTTTATTCTTTGACATAAAGTACGAAGGGTATTCCTGACGAAGTTGAGAACATTTCACGCCTTTTTTAGCCAGGTGCGACAGGAATAAGGCAATACCGACCAATGCATCGCGGCCATAATGGCTGGCAGGATAAATAATACCTCCGTTTCCTTCACCGCCAATTACGGCACCTGTTGATTTCATCATTTCCACAACATTTACCTCACCCACAGCCGAAGCTTTATAACAGCCGCCATGTTTTTGGGTAACATCGCGTAAAGCACGCGTTGAACTAAGGTTTGAAACAGTATTTCCAGGTGTATGAGATAATACATAATCGGCCACTGCAACCAAAGTGTATTCTTCGCCAAACATAGTACCATCTTCGTTGATAATAGCCAATCGGTCAACATCAGGGTCAACAACAAAGCCCACATCGGCTTTCTCTTTACGTATCAGTTCAGAAATCTCAGTTAAATGTTCGGGCAGCGGTTCCGGGTTATGTGGAAACTGACCATTAGGTTCGCAAAAAAGTTCTAAGATATTAGTAACTCCAAGTGCTTTAAGCAATTCGGGCAATACAATACCACCAACAGAATTTACGCAATCGATGGCCACCTTAAAGTTGGCTTTTGTAATAGCTTCAACATCAACCAAATCGAGCAAAAGCACATCCTCAATATGCAGTTGCAAAAAATCGGGGTCTTCGGTAACATGCCCCAATGCATCAACATCGGCATAAACAAACGCTTCATTTTCGGCAATGCGCAGCACCGTTTCACCATCAGAAGCATTTAAAAATTCCCCTTTCCCGTTAAGAAGTTTCAGCGCGTTCCATTGCTTAGGATTATGACTGGCTGTAAGTATGATACCGCCATCGGCTTTATGATGAATGACAGCCAATTCGGTGGTTGGAGTGGTGGCGAGTCCGAGATGGATGACATCAATTCCAAGTCCTTGCAACGATGCAACCACCAGATTTTTGACCATTTCGCCCGAAATTCTGGCATCGCGCCCAACCACAACCTTAGGTCGGCTTTTTCCACTTTTATGTTTAAGCCACATGCCATAGGCAGACGTAAAACGTACAACATCAATGGGGCTCAATCCTTCGCCGGGTTGACCACCAATAGTTCCCCTTATTCCTGAAATTGATTTTATTAAAGTCATTTTATTATGAATTATAAAGTATTACAATTGTAAGAGAAATAATATAAACAGAGTACAATTAACGATTTAAAAAACAAAGTATACAGCAGCGCCTCCAAAAGCCATAAACCATAACCGCTAATGTATTACAAAGATATATAAAAAGAGATGGCAACCCATTTATTTTTCGCACCTTTGCAACTACGAAGTTACTTGGGATTACCCGAAGTACTGAAAATCAAAAAGTATGAGAAACAGCAGAAACCAGCAGGATAATAGGGGCACTAAAAGGCCAGTCACCAAAGAAAAGAAAATCAATAAAAGCAATCAGGAAAGGGAGATTCCTGTACCCAAATCGCTTGAAAAGAAAAGCCGTGAAACCATGCGGCTTAACCGATATATTAGTAATGCCGGTATATGCAGCCGTCGCGAAGCTGATGAATTAATTGCCAAAGGATTAATTACCGTTAATGGTAAAGTAGTTACCGAATTGGGCATTCAGGTTAGCATTAAGGATGATGTACAGTACCAGGGGAAAAAACTTAACCCTGAAAACAAAGTCTATATTTTACTTAACAAACCCAAAGATGTAGTAACAACAGCATCGGACCCACAAGGAAGGCCTACTGTTTTGGATATTATTTCAGGAGCTTGTGCCGAGAGGGTTTATTCCGTAGGGCGTCTCGATCGTCAAACTACCGGTGTTTTATTGCTTACCAATGATGGCGATTTATCCAAAAAATTAACTCACCCATCATATAACTGTCCTAAAATTTATCATGTTTATACCGATAAACCAGTTACTCAAACCCATCTTAAACAAATTGCCGATGGCATTGAACTCGAAGATGGTTTAATTCGTGCCGATTCCATCAGCTATGCCGATGCAAACGACAAAACCCAGGTGGGTATTGAAATTCATTCAGGAAAAAACAGAATTGTGCGCCGTATTTTTGAACACCTTGGTTATAAAGTTGTTAAGCTCGACAGGGTTTATTTTTCGGGACTTACAAAAAAAGGACTTCCACGTGGGAAATGGCGGTTTTTAACCCAACAGGAAGTTAAATTATTAAAAGCCGGACTTTTAACGTAGAACTCACATTGTAAAAGAAATGCATAGCCGTTGTTGTACATTTTTTTTATTTCTGATATTTGTGTCGATGCACATGACAGGGCAAAAACATATTTCCCTGTTAGTGGCAGATGCAAAAAACAACGAGCCAATTCCATTTGCCAATGTCCTTTTTGGAAACCTTCAGCAGGGAACCATGAGCGACATAAACGGTAAGTTCGAATTAGAATCAGATTCTGTTTTTACACATATACGAATCAGCAGTCTGGGGTATAAAACAACAATTGTTCAAACAGTTACTCTTAAAAACAACCAAACTGTTTTTCTGGAACCTGTAAATGTTGAATTATCGCAGGTAGACATCTTCCCCGGCAAGAATCCCGCCTTGGGTATTATGGAGAAGGTTTTCGAAAACCGCAACATTAACAATCCCGATAAAGCAGGTGATTATACATGTATCATTTATCATAAAATGGCTTTTTTTCTGGATGCACCCGATTCGGTTGAAACAGAGGATAAGGCCATTAAAAGAATGGTGGAATTTAACCGCAATAACCATCTTTTTTTAATTGAATCAGTATCGGAGAAAAAACATATGGCCCCCGATAAAACCAATGAAAGATTGATTTCGGGGCGGGTAAGCGGACTTGAACAGCCCTCTTTAGCCATATTACCAGCTCAAATACAACCATTTTCGTTTTATCTCGATTACATCCGTTTGCTCGACACCGATTTTTTGAACCCGGTTTCGCAACAGGGCCTCAAACATTATCTTTTTCTGCTGAAAGACACCCTTTTAACCAACACAGGTGACACTCTATTTTACATCTCTTTTGAGCCTCGCAAACAATCAGCTATCAGGGGAATAAAAGGTTCGTTTCATATTCATGTGCCCAGTTTTGCCATAAAAACAGTTAATGCCGAAACCGTTGAAGACCAGGGCCCAATTTCATTGGCAATAAAGCAAAACTATCAGATGATTGACGGCAGCCGATGGTTTCCCGACCAGTTGGAAAGCCGACTTCAGATTAACAAAACCGTAACGGGTCAAACATTTCCTTTTCCATTGGTGGGAAATGGAAAAAGTACTGTTACGGCCATTAACATGAGTCCCGAGTTCACTAAAAAAGAGTTTTCAAATATCCGGTTTATTGATGAAGCAGGCAACAGGAATGCCCCATCCATTGAACTCTATCGATACGAGCCACTTACAGATAAAGATTTAGCCACTTATCAATTAATTGATAGCTTAGGAAGAAAACACCGGCTCGACCGTATGGTTAATTTCCAGAAAAACCTAATTGAAGGTTATTTACCCATAGGATATTTTAAACTGGATGTTAAGAAGATTTTTGACCTGAACGAATACGAGGGTCTTAAGCTGGGTCTTGGGTTATGGACAGGGGAGAAAATTTCGGAAAATTTCTCCACCGGAGGTTATTATTCCAGAAGCTTTAAATCGGAAGACAATAACTATGGTGCCGGATTAAAGATTCATTTGGACAAAAAAATGCAAAGAGAGTGGGATTTCTACTGGGACCATTACCTGAAAGAAACCGGAAGTTTTTCATTTTTAGACGGATACAATATTGGCTCCATGGAACGTTTTAAGCGTCACTTTATTGAAACCATGGACCCGGTAAGTTCTGTTTACACTTCGTTTCGAACGCGTTTTCTACAATATTTTAAAACTGAACTTTCCTATCAGTACAGCGAAACCAAACCTGTATTAATTTACCCGTTTTATAACGAGAATCACGCAATTCAGGAAGCGTTTAACAACCATGAATATGGTTTTAAACTTAAATGGGCGCATAAAGAAACCTTTATATACAGCCAGTTTGGATTAACCTCCAATGGGACTGATTTTCCTATTGTCTGGGCCAATTTTATATTTGGTAACGGCATACAAGGCAATGAAAGTTTCAGCTATCAAAAATATGAAGCCCAGGTTGAAAAGAGTTTCCGGCCATCATCATCAGTAAAAACAGTTTTGCGGGTTAATGCAGGTACAATTGAAGGAAGCCACCCGGCAGCCAAACTATACAGTGCTTTTGGAACCAACCGAAGCGGAACCGGACTGGAAACGCCGTTTACCTTTGCCACCATGCGCCCCAATGAATTTGCAGCCAGCCAGTTCACTTCCATCTTTTTCAGAAACACTTTTTTAACCAGACTTAACAAAACGGGAAGTTTCAAGCCAGAAATAACCCTTTCGTCGGCTTTTTGCATTGGCGATGTAAAAGGATACCATCAATCGGAGCCCATAAAAGCCTTTAATAAAGGATATTACGAGTCGGGCATTTACTTTGGCAACCTGCTTCGACAATTGGTTTTTAAATATGGATTTGCCGTTTACTATCGTTATGGCCCTTATAAATTGCCAAAAACAGCCGACAATTGGTCGTTTAAAATTGGGTTGGAAATTGGGTTATAATTATTAAACTCGAACTTATTATCTCAGCAACTAAAAAATGGGATAACCTCAATGACTATTCGTTTTTAAATACTCTAATAGTGTTAGCCATTACTCCAACCATAAGGGTAAAGAAACCTAAATGTGTGAATTATGTAACATCCCCTTTTAATTATATAACACCTTATCTCATATATCCTTCTATATTTGTATTATGGCTATTTAATGAGTAAAAATTCAGAACCCCTTCTGATCTGTGCAAATGCACCCCACAGTTGTAGGGAGTTGAATATATGGTATTTACAAATCACGACACTCATACCTTTCCCCTTTTTTAGCCGATGTTAATTCATCTAAGTTTGGATGATAAAAATTTATACTTACTAAAAGCAGAAGCCATGTCGAAAGAAAAAGAAGGAAAACCAAGCAACAATAAAAAGACTGCAATTAAAACTCTGAAAGAGAAAAGGGCAGCAAAGGCCGCAAAGAGGAATGTTAAGAACGATTAAACCCGAAGAAAATGAAAATATCATTTATTGGAACCTATCCTCCACGAGAGTGCGGAATTGGCACCTTTACAAACAACCTGTACAAATCGATGTTGAGGAATGTTACTCTGGGTGATAATGAACATGATGGTTTTATTGTGGCCTTAAACGACTCAGATTCAACATATAAATACCCCGAAGAAGTTAAAGTCACCATTCGGCAGGAATGGCAGGAAGATTATTTAAAGGCTGTAAAGTATATTAATCTGAGTGGAGCTGATGTTTGTATTCTTCAGCATGAATTTGGAATTTTTGGAGGCCAGAGTGGTGTGTATATTTTACCACTGCTGCACAGATTAGAAATTCCGTTGGTGGTTACTCTGCATACCATACTAAAAACGCCATCCTATAATGAAAAAGCTGTATTGCAGGAAATATGCAAAATGGCACATAAAATTGTGGTGATGAGCCATAAGGCCATTAGTTTTTTGGTTACTATTTACAATGTTCCGAAAGAGAAAATTGCATTAATTGAGCATGGTGTGCCTGATATTCAATTTAATCAGGAAAAATCGAAAAAAGAGTTTAAACTTGAAAATAAAAAAGTTATACTCACATTTGGATTTATTGGTAGAAACAAAGGCATTGAAACCGTTATTAAGGCATTGCCGAGAGTTGTTGAAAACCACCCTGATGTGCTTTACATTATATTGGGGAAAACCCATCCAAATGTTTTGCGACACTCAGGAGAAGAGTACCGCGTTTTTCTGATGCGTTTGGTAAAAAGTCTGCATCTTGAGAAGCATGTAGTTTTTTTAAATGAGTTTATTGATGAACGCGACCTTTTTAAATACCTGTACGCATGCGATGTTTATATTACCCCATATTTGAATGAGGCCCAGATAACCAGCGGGACACTATCATATGCTTTGGGAACAGGCTCGGCAGTTGTTTCTACACCCTATTGGCATGCCGAAGAGTTGTTAGCAGAAGGACGCGGACGACTATTTGATTTCAATGATATTGAAGAACTAAGTGCTATATTAATTGAGCTCTTTGAAAACCCGGCTATTATGAATGCATTGCGAAAAAAGGCCAGCGTATATGCAAAGAAAATAACCTGGCCAAAAACTGGAGAAAAATATTTAGCGTTAGCTGGAAAAATACTTAAGGAAAAGCATCAGATTAATGTAGGGAAAGAGACTGAACTCGATTTACTTATTCTCCCTGCCTTTTCGTTAACCCACATCAATAGGTTAACGGATGATACCGGCATTATACAACATGCCAAATTTGGTATTCCAAATTTAAAGGAAGGCTATTGTTTGGATGATAATGCACGAGCCCTATTAATGGTGCTGATGGCTTACCGGCAAATGAAAAACATGCGGGCATTGGAATTATCGCCCATATATTTGAGTTATATACATTACATGCAGAATGCCAATGGAAGTTTCAAAAACTTTTTAAGTTTTAGCCGAAACTATTTGGATAACATTGGCTCCGAAGACTCATTTGGCCGCACCATTTGGGCGTTGGGTTATTTGCTGGTAAATGCACCCAACGATGCCTATTATCAAACCGGGAAATTACTGTTTTTTAATGCATCGCCACATTTCGAAAAGTTGGTCTCCATAAGGGGCATAGCCAATACCATGATAGGAATAAGTTACTACCTTAAAAGTAACCCCTCAGACGATACAATGACAGAACGGTTAAGAAACCTGGCGAATATTTTGGTTACTCATTATTATGAAAATGAGACTTCTGAATGGAAATGGTTTGAATCTTTACTTGCCTACGACAATGGCATATTGCCTTTAGCACTTTTACATTCGGCAGAATTACTGAATGATGAAGCAATAACAAAAGTGGCCATTACATCAATGGATTTTCTAACACAACATACGCTCAAGGATAATTA
>CALEUX010000133.1 GCA_937920475.1 uncultured Marinilabiliaceae bacterium | reverse complement strand
AATGACATTGGCTAACCATATTAAGCTATATGCTTTTCTTTTCAGCACTATTGGGTTGATATTTAACGGTGTATAAAATCCTGTTTTGAGGATTTTGTGTTATCTCAAATAAAAACAGATGTTATGAAGAAGCTAAATTACAAAAAAGAAGTTATTTGAGTTAAAGCAAAAATGATTTTATATTTCAATTTATTTAGAAAGTAAGGTGTTATAAAATTGTTTGGCAATTAAAAGTATACAAAAACAAAGGTGATTAGTCACCCAATCACCTTTGTTATCTAAAACTTATAATATTTACTTTAACAGTAAGGTTCTATAACAAATCGAACCGGTCGAGATTCATCACTTTATTCCAGGCCGCCACAAAATCGTTAACAAATTTCTGCTGTCCATCGGCGCAACCGTAAACTTCGGCAAGTGCACGCAATTCAGAGTTTGAGCCAAAAATCAGGTCAACCCGCGAGGCTTTCCATTTGCGTTTGCCGGTGGTTCTGTCAATGCCTTCAAAGGTTTCTTTTGAGTCATCAACTGGTTTCCAGGCGGTGTTTAAGTCGAGCAAATTCACAAAGAAATCGTTGCTTAATACTTCTGGTTTACTGGTGAATACACCAAGTTCAGAACCATCATAATTTGCATTTAATACACGCATACCTCCAATCAGCACAGTCATTTCGGGGGCGGTGAGAGTCAACAACTGGGCTTTATCAATCAACAACTCTTCGGTTCTGATGGTGTATTTCTTTTTCAGATAGTTTCGGAAACCATCGGCCACTGGTTCGAGAACTGCGAACGATTCAGCATCGGTTTGTTCTTGAGCAGCATCCATGCGTCCGGGTTTAAACGGTACAGTAATGGTAATACCAGCACTTTGAGCTGCTTTTTCAACTGCGGCGCACCCGGCCAGCACAATTAAATCGGCCAGCGATATTTTTTTATTACCCTGTTGTGCGCTGTTAAACTCTTTCTGTATGGTTTCAAGCGTAGCCAGAACTTTTTTAAGCTGTGCAGGATGATTTACCTCCCAATCTTTTTGGGGAGCAAGCCGAATACGGGCTCCATTGGCACCGCCGCGTTTATCTGAACCCCGGAAAGTGGAAGCCGATGCCCAGGCTGTTGATACCAGTTGGGCAATGGTTAACCCTGATTTTAAGATTTTTGTTTTAAGAACAGCAATATCTTTTTCATCTACCAATGTATGATTTACAGCAGGGATGGGGTCTTGCCAGATTAACTCTTCAGTTGGTGCTTCAGGCCCCAGATAACGAGCGCGTGGCCCCATATCGCGGTGTGTGAGTTTAAACCAGGCACGGGCAAAGGCATCGGCAAACTCAAGCGGATGCTGATGAAAGCGTCTTGATATTTTCTCGTAAATTGGGTCGAAACGTAGTGAGAGGTCGGTGGTGAGCATGGTTGGCGCATGCTTTTTTGATGGGTCGTGCGCATCGGGAATTACATTTCCGGCATTTTTTGCTACCCATTGATGAGCGCCTGCAGGACTTTTGGTGAGTTCCCACTCGAAATTAAACAGGTTATCGAAGAAATAGTAGCTCCACTTGGCGGGTGTTTGCGTCCATGTAACTTCAAGGCCACTGGTAATGGTGTCGCCTGCTTTTCCTTTACCAAAGGTGTTTTTCCAGCCTAAACCCTGTTCTTCAATACCGGCAGCTTCGGGTTCTGCACCAAGATGTTTTGCATCGCCGGCGCCGTGGCATTTGCCAAAGGTGTGTCCGCCGGCTATAAGAGCAACTGTTTCTTCATCGTTCATGGCCATACGTGCAAAAGTTTCACGAATGTCTTTTGCGGCTGCTACCGGGTCGGGGTTTCCATTGGGACCTTCGGGATTAACATAAATGAGTCCCATTTGTACAGCAGCCAATGGATTGTCGAGGTCTTTTTTCTCATCGTAACGCTCTTTGTTAGCAAGCCATTCGGTTTCTGCACCCCAGTAAACATCTTCTTCAGGTTCCCAAACATCTTCACGTCCGCCGGCAAAACCGAATGTTTTAAAGCCCATCGATTCCAGAGCCACATTACCGGTAAGAATCATCAGGTCGGCCCAGGATATTTTTCGACCGTATTTTTGCTTAATAGGCCAGAGCAGTCGCCGGGCTTTATCTAGGTTTACATTATCGGGCCAGCTGTTGAGTGGGGCAAAGCGTTGTTGTCCGGTACCTCCGCCACCACGTCCATCGCCAGTACGGTATGTGCCAGCGCTGTGCCAGGCCATCCGTATAAATAAAGGACCATAATGACCAAAATCGGCCGGCCACCAATCTTGCGAGTCGGTCATTAACTTATGAAGGTCTTTTTTTACAGCTGCCAAATCGAGACTTTTAAATTCTTTGGCATAATTAAAATCGTTGCCCATGGGGTTCGATTTGTCAGAGTGCTGACGCAGTATGTTAAGTTTTAATTGGTTTGGCCACCAATCGCGGTTTTTTGTTCCTCCAGTTCCAACATGTTGTTTGCTGGTAGCTCCCGTAACCGGGCATTTACTGACTTTGTTAGAATCGTTTTCCATATTCTGTTTGCTTTTATTTTAGCTCATAAAATAGCATTTAAAAACAACAAAGTCAATATTATAGGTAGGGGTTAGTTTTTTAGCGTTTTGGGTCTGCTTGTTGGATTTCTTCCGGATAATGCTCAACCAACCCGGTTTTGGGTAAATTTGGATGAATTCCTGTGGGCTATTCCACAAATTGCACCTTCATGGTTAAACAGGATAGCCCGGTGGCCGGTGGTGCCTGAGTCGATGGCAGGAATATATTGTTGCATAAAAGGTTTTTATTGATTTGAAGATATGTTTTTAGGTAAACTTATCGAAATATCCTAAGTTTACAATTGATTGAGGGGTTGGATGTGAGCTGATTTCAAGGACTTAAAATAAAGAATTACATTTTAGCATCTGATAAATGAATCCAAATCCTCCCAAAAAACGACAGGCCGTGATTCTGATACACGGCATTGGAGAACAGTATCCCATCACAACCCTGAGGGAGTTTGTAGAATCGGTGGCTCAGATTTTAAAAATTAAGCGACAGGCGCGCCCCGACGAGGTTATTTTCTGGGAAAAGCCCGATCCTGAATCGGGGAATTTTGAAACCCGTAAAATGACCATGCGGCAGGGCCGGAAGCATCCAACTACCGACTTTTATGAATTTTACTGGGCACATCATATGCGCGATACCAATTTCTCGCATATCAGCGATTGGCTTTCAAGGGTGGTTTTTCGTTTGCCGCATGCCATTTCGCCAAGATTGCTTCCGGTTTTTATATTTTTTTGGCTACTGATTGCTCTGCTGGTTACTATTTTTATGGTTAATGTTACGCGTTTGGGATGGGACAGTACTTTATCCAGAATAACTTCGGTAGGGTCAGGAATATTTATAACCTTCCTTTTGGGGTTTTTATCAAAGTTTCTGTTTAATTATTTGGGCGATGCAGCACGTTATCTCGATCCGTCGCCCAGGAATATTGGCGAGCGAAAAAACATCCGCACCGAGGGTATCAATCTATTAAAGAAACTGCACGAATCGGGCAGGTACAACCGTATTATTTTGGTAGGACATAGCTTGGGCAGCGTTATTGCATACGATTTGGTAAAGTTTCTGTGGAATGAGTACAATACATCCTTCGATGCCGGAAAATTCTATGATACCTATACCGGACAGAAAAAGCGGGTGCTCAATGATGTGAGCCAGTCAGAGGAAGCTTCGAAAAATATGGCAGCAGGAGAGGCTGGGATTCGCGATTTCAGGTTGGCACAGGATAAGAGTTTTGATTACCTGCAAAGCATTGGTAATAAATGGCTGATAACCGATTTGGTAACCATTGGTTCTCCTTTGGCACATGCCGGTCATTTGTTTGTTTATAAAAAGGGCTTGTTCGAAAAGCTTAAAAATCAGCGCGAATATCCAACTTGTCCGCCACACTTTCAGAAACCGGATACCACCAACATTATCCGCTCCGATTTTTTTACCATTCCGGGAGTATCGCATCCATTTATTATTAAGCATTTCAATCATTCATCGCCATTTGCTGTAACCAAATGGACTAATATTTATTACAGTTGCGATTATATTGGAGGTCCGTTAAATCCACTATTTGGTGCCGGAATTAAAGATATCGAAATTAAAAAAAGCAATTATTTCCCCATTGTTCCGGCCGGACACACTCAATACTGGAACTGGAAAAATTCAAGACATATTTTAAACGACTTTTGGAAGATTCTGGAATCCAGATAATTTAGTATTCGTTTAAATTTATTTTCCTGGATTTATATAGACGCTTAGAAGTTTAGATATCAGACAGAAAGACGTGTCCCGGCTTATTCGGGAAAAGACTAAAAAGAAATTACAGACAACGGTTAAGTTATTTTACTCATTTTAAGCATGTAAATTTTTATGTCTTTTCCCGATACTCGGGTACCGATCCTCGGCATTCCACTTCGTTTCAACTTCGCGTCTTATGTCTAATAAAATAATTTTAAACTGTTTCCTATTTTATGAGCATTAATCCCGGATGATTGCCGGTAATGCATCGACCGCCTTCGGGGGTTACAATAAAAGTGTTTTCAATACCAACCATGCCTACATTTTTAACTCCTTTTTTGGGTTCTATGGCGAAAACCATATTTTCTTGGAGGGGCTCATTAAAACCTTTGGCTATAACGGGTAATTCGTCGATGGTTAATCCTATTCCGTGCCCCAGAAATTTAACCTGACGGTTGCCATAACCCATGAAATTTTCGATGAATTCAGGTTTTAATTCGTTCATAATGGTTTCGTAAATAATGGCAGGGATGTTACCGGGTTTCAACATGGAGGCAATTTTATGCTGAAGTTCAACACAGACCTCATGTATGCGTATGGCATGGTCAGGTATTGACGTGCCAAACATATAAGTCATGGTTTTATCGGAATGATAGCCATTAAAGCCCATGCCAACATCTACAAAAACAAGGTCGCCTTTTTTAAGTTTGCGCTCTTTATTGCCCAAGCCGGGCATGGCCGGACTCATACCATAGTTGCCACCCGGACCATTAAAACTTGTTGGGTATATGGAGCTTTCGCCAAAACCAATTTGTCCAATCACCATTTCAGTGTCAAACATGCTGAATCGGGCAGTACCCTGATGGCCTTCGTTGAGCATTACTTTATACAATTCGCCTGCAAACTCCAGTTCCGACATGCCTTCTCGTAGCAGTTCGGGAACACGTTGTTCCAATACCCGCTGATGAATGGCTCCCGATTGTTCCATAAACGATAACTCGTAGGCGCTTTTAACAGCTCTTGTCATGAATATCTGGTAATCAAGCGGCTTAACCGAGGTGCATGGAAAGTATTTCTGAAACCTTTGGAGCATAGCAAACGGCACAAATTCTGATTCGAGAAAAATAGTATCCGGTATAATACTATAATCAGCCGCTGCATCGCGGTAGCTTTCCATTGGTTTGATGGACGGGAAAAGCGATTCGTCAACAGTGCGTTCATAACTACGTCTCACCCAGAGTGTTGCTTCTTTTTCGCGCTCAATCAATAACATGCCTTCGGGCATTGAACCCGTAAAGTATAACAGGTTTATTTTGCTGAAAATTACCGCCATTTTCCAGTCCGGATTTTGCAAATTCATCATCCGGCAAAAACGGTTCATGCGTGAAGAAAGTTCTGATAAAGGCGTTTGATAACTCATATTGATAAGTTTATCCGGTAAAATTAGGGTTTTTATGGCAGATGATAAACTGTTACAGGAAGAAGTCAGTGAATAGTCAATAGTTTTGTAAATAAAATGAGAATTTGGCATTGAATTGGATATCATTTCTTATATCTTAAAAAATGATGTTTTCTTGGCTAAATTGGCTGTAAATATTTATAATTACCCTATTTTTGAAGTTTGAAATTGATTGATTTCGGAATCAAATTTTGTTGAATGAAGAAGCTGCATTTATTCATATTAAAAAGTTATTTGGGCCCTTTAGCCATGACTTTTTTTATCTCGATGTTTATCCTGGTAATGCAGTTTTTGTGGCGTTATGTTGACGATTTGGTGGGGAAAGGATTGGATTGGGATGTTTTGGCCGAGCTGCTTTTTTATGCATCATTGCAGGTGGTTCCAATGGCTTTACCGCTGGCTATTTTGCTGGCATCGCTGATGACATTTGGCAATTTGGGCGAAAACTACGAGCTTACCGCCTTAAAATCGGCGGGCATATCGTTGCCACGAATCATGATGCCTTTAATTATTCTAACCGTATTTGTTTCAATTGCTGCTTATAAATTCTCCAACAATCTGTTGCCTGTTGCCAATTTGAAATTGTACTCCATTCTTCATGGAATCAGGGAAACACGTCTTGAATTGGATATTAAGGAAAAGGTTTTCTATCAGGGGGTTGATGATTTTAGTATAAAGGTTGATGAGAAAGACCGTGAAAACAATTTGCTGTATAGGGTGATGATTTACGACCATCGCGACAGGCAGGCTCGTAACAGTAACGTTACTCTGGCCGACTCGGGCAAACTTCAGATGTCGTCGGACAAGAAATTTTTATTACTAACACTTTTTGATGGTGTTCGCTATGACGAACGGGTGAGCAATGAAACTTCGAGGCAGCAGCGACGCGATTCCCGCTTATTCAGAACCGATTATTTTAAAGAACAACAAGCCATTATTCAATTGCAGGGTTTTGATTTTTCGAAAACCGATGAGAGCATGTTCCGGCAGAGCGACAGGATGAAAAATATCAACCAGCTTACGCACGATTTAGATTCCATCAGGAGCGAGCGAAAAATTTATATACAGAGTTTGGAAGAGCGTTCGTCAAACTTTTATTTTAACCGCCTTCGTTACGAAGACAGAGCCCAGCATGCTATCATTGATACTGCTGTGGTATTGAATGCCGATTCGTTATTCAATGCACTCGATGGGTCTATGAAACGAATGGTGATTGAACATGCATTGCGCCAGGCGCGCGACAATAAACAGGTTATCGACGACCAGATGCGTTTTATTGAACGTGAAGATTTAAAAATCAGGCGTCACCTGATGGAGTTGCACCGTAAATTTACACTTTCGTTTGCCTGTTTGATATTTTTCTTTATTGGAGCCCCGCTTGGAGCCATCATTCGAAAAGGAGGACTGGGGATGCCAGTGGTCATATCGGTATTTTTCTTTATCATATATTACATCATCGATACTATGGGAGCTAAGTTTGCACGCGAAGGTGTATGGTTTGTTTCTCAGGGAATGTGGCTCTCGTCGGCCATTTTATTGCCCGTTGGAATTTTTCTTACGTATAAATCGGCTACTGATTCTGCACTGCTCAACGCCGATGCTTATATTATTTTCTTCAGAAAATTAAGAACGAAATTTCAGTTAAAGCAAAAATCAGTTGATACTCCTTCTTAATTGTTTAATTTTGCACCGCCATTCAGTTGTTGTAATATTCCAACAAAAGTTGGGTAAATTATAAAATTGGTTAAGTTTTGCCTGATTGAATTTGGACCTGCTGAACGCATAAAGGCAGGCGTTAGTAATAGGTTTGATATTTAGAGTTTTAGAGAATTATTTGTTGAAGTAAGTATAGATACATGTCGGAACAGCACGAAATTGTTCTCAATTCCATTGAGGAAGCAATAGAAGCCATTAAGAATGGTGAGTTGATAATAGTGGTGGATGATGAAGACCGCGAGAATGAAGGCGATTTTATTGCAGCGGCCCAATTAATTACACCTGAAAAGGTTAATTTTATGGCCAAATATGGCCGTGGCTTAATTTGTGCACCCATAACCGAGAAGCGCTGCGAAGAGTTGGAGCTAGATTTAATGGTGGGGCGTAATACATCACTGCATGCCACGCCATTTACCGTTTCGGTCGATTTAATCGGAGAGGGCTGTAGCACCGGCATTTCAGCATCTGACAGGGCAAAAACCCTTCTGGCGCTGTGCGATGCAAATACAAAACCTGAGGATTTGGGGCGTCCGGGACATATTTTCCCTTTAAGGGCAAAAGAAAAGGGCGTTTTAAGACGAACCGGACATACCGAAGCGGCCGTTGATTTGGCACGGTTGGCAGGGTTATATCCAGCCGGAGTTCTGGTGGAAATTATGAATGATGATGGCTCTATGGCCCGCTTACCCGAGCTGGCTCAAATAGCACAAAAATTTAATCTGAAGTTGATATCCATCAAAGATTTGATAGCTTATCGCTTGCAACAGGAGAGCCTGATAATAAAAGGGGTGGAGGTGCAGTTACCCACAACTCATGGTAATTTCAGATTCATTCCGTTTAAACAAAAATCCAACGGGTTGGAACATATGGCTTTAATAAAAGGCTCGTGGGAACCCGGTGAGGCCATTTTGGTGCGTGTACATTCGTCATGCGTAACAGGCGATATTTTCGGTTCCTTACGTTGCGAATGTGGCGAGCAGCTCTATAAAGCAATGGACACCATCGAAAAAGAAGGCAAGGGCGTTATTGTTTATATGAACCAGGAAGGTAGGGGTATTGGTTTAATGAATAAAATTAAAGCTTATAAACTCCAGGAGGAAGGTCTTGATACAGTGGATGCCAATGTGGAACTTGGCTTTGAAGCCGATGAAAGAGATTATGGCGTTGGTGCTCAGATTTTACGAGAACTTGGGGTCGTAAAAATGAAACTTATGACCAATAATCCCATTAAGCGAATTGGTTTGGAAGGATATGGTTTGCAGATTGTTGAGAACGTTCCCATTGAGGTTCAGCCCAACCCATTTAACGAGTTTTATATGCACACCAAGAAAAACCGAATGGGTCACAATCTGGATTTTTTTCAGTACCAAAAGAACGGGAAGTAATACTTCATCAACTAAAAGGAATAAGCTGTTAGCTCTAAGTAGTTAACAGCTTTTTTATTATTACTTTGTGATTGATTAAACATCGGCCCTTAGTGTCAATTAAGGTTGGCTGTTTTGTGTTTCTTTTTTGAACTCATTGATTCTAATTTTTACTTTGCCTCCCTTATCCTATCAATAAAAGGGTGTTATTTTAATCACCATTTACACGCTTTTTGAATATTTAGTTCATAAATTTGTTTTGACAAAATATATTGTTAAATTGAGAAAAATAATCTAAAATGGATGAGTTAACTACAATGCTGCCGGCATCTGATAAACTTATTGAACTGGGTATAACGTACGGTGGAAAGCTGTTATTGGCCATTGCCACATTGGTAATTGGCTTGTGGCTGATTAGCAGACTGTCAAAAGTTTTGCGCAAAATATTTGAATTAAGGGCGTTTGAACAAACCCTCCAAACATTTTTAATACAGTTAATTGCTGTTATTCTTAAGATACTCCTGTTTATTAGCGTTATAACAATGGTTGGGGTTCAAATGACTTCATTTATTGCGCTGCTGGGTGCTGCTGGTATTGCTTTTGGTATGGCCTTATCGGGCACTTTGCAGAACTTTGCCGGTGGGGTAATGCTGTTGATTTTTAAACCGTTTAAAGTTGGCGATTTTGTTGAAGCGCAGGGATATACCGGAATTGTTAAGGAGATACAGATTTTTCACACCATCCTGAATACACCCGACCGCAAAACCATTATTATTCCAAATGGTGGGTTAAGTACGGGTTCGATGATTAACTACTCCTCAGAACCGCTTCGGCGCGTTGATTGGACATTTGGCATCAGTTATGGGGATAGTATCGATAAAGCCCGGGAAATTATTCTTGAACTGATGAATGCCGATGAACGAATTCACAAAGATCCTCAACCCTTTGTGGGCGTAATTTCATTGGGCGACAGCTCTGTTAACCTGGTAACCAGAGTATGGGTGGATGCTCCCAATTACTGGGATGTATTTTTTACAATGAATGAAAAAGTTAAAAAAGAGTTTGATAATCGAGGAATTACTATTCCATTTCCTCAGCGCGATGTGCATTTAAAACAAGCTAAATAACATTTATGGGCATGTACGTAATGTGTTAACCCGAGTGCCGGATACATGCAAAAAGGCATTCAACTTAAAACCCTGCTAAATGAAATGTAAACTCTTAACCATATCAGTTTTACTGATAATGCCGCTGCTCCTGAATGCAGAACAGAAGCCTGATTCGCTTAAAAACTGGAAAAACGGTGGCGATTTCTCCTTTACGTTTTCTCAGGTTTCGCTCAATAACTGGTCGGCCGGAGGTAAAAACTCCATGGCAGGAACTTTTTTTGTAAACGCTTTTGCTAATTATAAAAAGAACAAAAGCGTTTGGGACAATACGCTTTTGATGGGTTATGGCCTGACAAAACTTGGCTCAGATAATTTTGTAAAAACCGAAGACCGGATTTATATAACTTCCAAGTATGGATATTTGGCTGGCAAATCGTGGTATTATTCAGGTTTAATTGATTTAAAAACTCAAATGACAACAGGGTATCAGAATCCTCCTTCCAATACCATCCGTATTTCAGAGTTATTTTCGCCGGCTTACATGTTGTTCTCAGTTGGGATGGATTATAAACCTTACGATGAGTTTTCTCTTTATTTATCGCCTATAACCAGTAAAATGACCATTGTTCTTGATGAAGATTTATCAAATGCCGGAGCTTATGGAGTTGACCCCGGCGATAATTTGAAAAGTGAATATGGTGCATTGTTAAAGACCGTTTATAAGAAAAGCAATGTATTAAAAAACGTTGATTTTTTTACCCGGCTCGATTTGTTTTCCAATCTGGGGAATGATCCTCAGCACATTGATGTGGATTGGGAAGCCCGCGTTAATATGAAAGTTAATAATTATTTATCAGCGGTTTTTGCACTCAACCTATTGTACGATCACGATATTAAGTATGTTAATGCATCAGGTGTTGAAAAGGGGCCCCGAGTTCAAACCAAACAGTTATTGGGTTTTGGGTTAAACTTTAAATTTTAACATGATTTGATCGGTTTAAACCAATTGAAATAGTTCAATTTGGACTTTACCAAGAGATTTATAACATCAATAAACAGGAGGGTGTCTCAAAAGTCAGAGACACCCTCTTTTTATTCGTACTCCTACCCGAGTAGTTTTTCAAATACTCAATTTTCAGAGCCTTAAAAAAACTTATGAGACAGCCTCCATTAAAAGAAGAAAAACACAAGAGAAAACTTAGTGACCCGGATTTTGATCTGCTGTAGAAATAGCATTGTTAGCTCTTATCTCGTTGGCAGGAATTGGAAATAATTGATGCTTTGGGGCTCTGAAACCTAACGTTGAAAGTTCCTGTTCGGCTTTTCCCCAGCGAATTAAATCCCAATAACGACTACCTTCGAAGGCAAGCTCCAGTTGGCGCTCTTTCATAATAGCTTCACGAAGAGCAGTCTGGTTAATATCTAATGGCAGAGCAGCCAGTTCTGCGCGGTTTCTGACTTTGTTAATTTCAAGAACCCCTTGTCCTGGTTTATTATCTTCGTTATAAGCTTCTGCGGCCATTAGCAAAACATCTGCATAGCGAATTAAACGCCAGTTAATACCATAGTTCAACTCAGGCGTTACACCTGGAGAAGTATTGGTTTCATCGGCACGGGTGGCATATTTTATGCGCAAATATCCTTCGTAATCGTGCCAGTTATCTTCGCTTCCAAGTATTTGCCCACCTGCGGCAATAAATTCGGTATCTTTCATAACAGTACCTTTATACCTTGGGCCGTTATCGCCCATGGCAGTAAAAGCAGCTCCAATTTTAGCTGTAGGTAAGTTAAATCCCCAGCCATTTATAAGACCAACTGCCGATACATTGCCAAACAAATTATCGCGTGGGCCCATCAACTGAGCGTGGATGTTACTTTCGCTGCCACCACCCCAACTAAAATTACCCCAGGTGTAGCCTTCGCCACTGGTATACAGCACTTCTAAAATTGATTCAACGCCCAAAGCGCCTTTTTTCAGCCAAACATCTCTAAAATCAGGCTCAAGACTGTATTCCTGAGATGAAATTACCTGACTCAAAACACCATGTGCCAAAGCCCATTTTTCCTGATACAGATAAATTTTGCCGAGTATTGATTGGGCTGTACCTTTTGAAACTCTGAATTTCTCTGCAGCCGGAAGTTGACTCTTTAAAGGGAGATCGGCAATTGCCGCAATTAAATCAGTTTCCAATTCTGAATAAATGGTGGCCTTGGGCGTGCGGGGTTTATGAAATTCAGCTGCGGTAGCCGGATTTACAAAGAAAAACGGCACATCGCCATACATTACAACCAATTCGAAATAGTTAAAAGCCCTCAGAACTTTTGCTTCAGCAACAATCTGCTTCGTTAAATCATTTTTGGGCTCAACCCTTTCAATAATGGTATTGCAAAGGTTAATGGTTTTATAAAATCCTTCCCAAATAGCTGTGGTTACAGGATTGTCGGTTTCATTTTTAAAATCGTCCAAATTCTGATAGGGCAACTGGTCACTGGCCGATGAACCGGCGTTACAATCGTCGGCTGGCAGGTTTTTGGCAAAATAGGCGCTGTTCCAATCGCGACCGTAATTCCACTGCATAAAATTATACACTCCGATGATGGCCGAAAAAGCTTCATCGTCATTTTTGGGGAAGTTGTCACTTGATATTCTACCGGCAGGGGTGATTTCAAGGAAACTGTCGTTACAAGCCGGGCTCAACAACAGGAGCAAAAAAACCGGCAACACTTTAATTATATTGTTTGATCGTTTCATCGTGATAAAATTTAATTTGTTATGGACTTATGGAACCATTGTGTCCAGAGGAACGGATTCCATTCTGTTGATTTTATTCACTTTTGGTTGGTTCTTTAACCTGCTAATTTGTTTGAACTAGAAATTAACAGATAAACCAAACATTACCTTGCGTGGAATTGGGTAAACGCCACGGTCGATGCCCTGACTGCGGTCGTTGTTACTTCCCGATTCAGGATCGAGCCCTTTGTATTTGGTAAAAGTGAAGAAATCGTCAAGCGAAACATAAACTCTTGTTTTGTTTAAGCCCACTTTCTGAATCAAATTTTTTGGCATGGTATAACCCAGCTGAATTTGCTTAATGCGCATATACGAACCGTCCTGAATCATAAAATCACTACGGTAAATATATTCGCTGCTATTGTCGGCTTTGGGCCAGCTTGCATTGGTGTTGGAAGGTGTCCAACGGTTGGTGTACATGTATCGGGGTTTGTTCGATTCGGCCCTGTCGGGACGGAACCATGCTGTATAAATATCATTACCGTATGTACCCTGCAGGAATATGCCCAAATCGAAGTTTTTATATTCGGCAGTGAAATTGGCCCCAAATAAAAAGTCGGGATGCGGGTCACCAATCATGGTAATATCAGCGGCAGTAATGTTTCCGTCCTTGCTAACATCCACGATATTTGGCATACCGGTGGTTTTATTAATGCCCTTGGTTTTATATCCGCTAAAATACCAAATGGGTTTTCCCTGCTCGAACCACGACAGGTCGTAACCACGAACATTGGCTCCGGCTACAGGTGCATCAACTGCCAGTTTAGTAACTTCATTCTTTAAGGTTGATAAGTTCAAATTGGCACTGAACTTCAGATCTCCAAACTGATCATTGTAGCCCAGTTCAAATTCAAACCCTTTATTTGTAACGTCACCACCATTCATAAAGGGGAAATCGTTACCCACCGACAGTGGCAAGCTTGGAATAATAATCAGGTCGCGGGTTTTTTTATTGTAATAATCGGCTGAGAAAGCAATTTTGCTGTCCAGGAATCTAAAGTCCAATCCTATCGCAAGTTGTTCGGTACGTTCCCATTTAAGATTATCGTTGGTAAGCTTGTCAATTTCAGCACCCGAATATAGACCGCCTGTAGGGTTTGGATAGAATACGCCTGAAACTGTCCAGAATTCTTTATCTTCGTTACCCGGAAGGTTCGATTTGCTACCGTTTTGGCCCCAGCTAACGCGGGCTTTTAAATAATTAATGGCATCAAAGCCCCAGAATCCTTCTTCCGAAACAATCCATCCGGCAGATAGAGCTGGAAAAACTGCGGCTTTTTTATTGGTTGGGAAAACGCTGGCTGCATCGCGACGTATTGAAGCTTCCACCATGTATCGTCCCATGTAGTTATAAGAAATCCGGCTGAAAATTGAGGTCATGGTCTGTTCGCTCATATCGCTGCCCACGCGGTCGTTTTCGCGCGATGTGGTGTGCGAATGATAGGAATAGGCATCACCTTCCTTGGCCATAGGTGCCGAATAGAGGTAGAAACTGGGGTGTTGGTATTTTTCAGCTGAATAACCCAGCAAGGCGGTGACATCATGGTCGCCAATTTTTATGTTATAGGTGCCAAAATTTTCCCACAACCACGAGAAATATTTGTCGATATTGTCGGTAATAGAGTTGATGCCGTTATTGCGTTCGCTTGAGAAATAGTATTTTGGGTTCCAGCTATGGTTTTGCTGATAGGTTAAATCGACACCAAAACGTGAAGTGAGCGATAAACCTTTCATTGGCTTAATAGTACCATAGAATGTTGAGAGCAGCTTATCCTGAGTAAAACGGCCCTTATAAGTTTGCAACAACGCAACAGGGTTTCCTGTTTCACCGGTAACATAAAGTGGTAGAGCATAATAACGACCTTTCGAATCCTGGAGAATGGTTTGACCTGATTCTACAAGGTCTTTGATTTTCTGAGGTTCGCGGCCAATGGCGTATTTAACCGGAGTTGCGGGATCCATTAATAAGGCGTTGTTCAAGATACCACGGTACTCATCATCTTCACCAATCGACCGGCGGGTTGAATGAGAAAAAGAAAGTGTGTTGCCAATTTCGAACCACTCTTTTACTTTATGGGTTCCGTTAAGTCGGAATGTAAAACGCTCGTAAGATGCACTTTTGCCACCCACAACACCATCCTGACTCACATACGAACCTGAAGTGAGATAGGAAGTTCTGTCGTTGCCACCGGAAAAACTCAGGTGGTGTTTTTGCATCGGGGCAGTTTCAAAAATTTCATCCAACCAGTTGGTGCCATTCCCTGTTCCTGCCGGAAGTGTAATATTAATGCCCGATTCTTCCATGTACTTCTTGTATTCCTGAGCATTCATCAGTTCCATTTTGGTTTTAACGCTCTGAATACCATACTGGAAGTCGTAGCTTATAACACCTTCACCACTTTTACCTTTTTTGGTGGAGATAATGATAACGCCATTGGCACCTTCGGTACCATAAATGGCAGCTGAGGCTGCATCTTTAAGAATTTCGATGGACTCAATGTCGGCCGGTTCAATATTATCAATACTTCCGGTTTTCATTCCATCAACAATAAATAAAGGGTTGGCATTGCCGTTGGTGTTGGTACCTCTGATACGCAATTTGGCGCCGGCACCAGGAGAGCCTGATGTGGGCATTATACTAACACCTGCTGTTCGGCCTTGAAGTGCCTGTTCAACACGGGTGGCAGGAATAGCAGCCAAATCGTCGGCTTTTACACTTGAAATGGCTCCTGTAACCAACGACTTTCTCTGAACACCATAACCCACAACAACGATTTCGTCCAAATCGCGGGTTGATTCTTTTAGAATTACGTTGATAACTGTTTGATTGCCAACAGTTATTTCCTGCTCGGAAAAACCTACGAAACTAAAAACCAGGATATCGCTGGCAGCAGCTTCTAATCTAAAGTTCCCGTCAACATCAGTAACTGTACCATTGAGGGTACCTTTTACTACCACATTTACACCGGGAAGCGGTTCGTTTTGAGTTCCGGAGACTTTTCCGGTTAACATCCGGCTTTGAGCAAAGCCGTTAGAAATTGTGAACAAACATAGTAAAAATGCAATGCCTGGTTTAAGCAAGTGCCTGACATTACAAAAATTGACCATTTTTAACAGGTCAAATTTAAAGAAAGAACATTTTTTTTCCATAATTTTGGAATTTCTTGGTTTAATTAATAGATAGTTGAACTCAAGATGAGGCACTCCTTCCGGTCCAATGGCCAAATTTTTCCGGAGGGGTGTCTTTTTTTTATCGGGTCAATAGTGCATCTAAACCAGCAACTAAATAGACCAGTGGGGCATTCCAATTAATTGCTATTTCATTGGTTGAATAGCTGCATTCCAAATCAACAAACGATTTGGCGGGGTAGGGGCTTCGTTCTACATCCGGGCCACAATCGGTGAGCACCGAAAGGTTTGGTCCGCCTGAAAGGAAGCCGGGAACAGGATCTTCAATACCATCGGCGCCTGAGGGACGATGGTGAATATTCATTACTTTTTTATGTCCAAAACCGGTTACAAAGCAATAACCTGTAGCATTTCTGCCAAGTATGTAATCCATATCAGATAAGGCTGATACCAAATAATCGTCGTTTCCGGTAATTTTAAAAGCAAACAGTTTCAGCATACCATGGTTGGCAACATCGGAATTGCTCCCCCATGCAAAATTTTCAATACTGACAGCATAGGGCGATGTTTTTGATATTTCGGTCAACTCATCAACCAGAGTAAGAAAATCTTCCCTTAAGTTGGTGTTTTTGATGGTTTCAGGAAGCAATTCATAATTATCGAGCAGTGAAATAAAGCCCAACGCATATGTTTGGTTCCATGTTGGTACCAATGGTTTTGAATATTTCTCAAGAATTACATCCAGATACTCCTTTTTGCCTGTAGCCAGATAGAGTTCACTGGCTGCCCAGAACCATTCATCGTTGAAATTTTTATCGCCATAACCCCCGGTAGCAATGTCTTCGGGTTGTTTGTATTCAACTTCAGGATTTTTCACAGCCCATTTCCAGGCAAATTCGGCCATCCGCAAACAGGAGTCGGCCAATCCGGGTAGTTCATTGTTCCAGGTATGGAGGGTTCTGTATCCCTTACCGGCCAAGGCTGCAAAATTTAAGGCAGCTGCTGTTCCTTTCTGAACTACGTATCGCTCGGCAATGGCTTCATGTGGCATCACAAACGCATCGAACTGCTTATTGGTTAGTTTATGATAAACGCCACCATCATTCGGATCCTGCATGGTAAGCACCCACCTGAGATTGAACAGTGTTTCGGCCAAAACATCAGGAATTGGTCCGCCCGATTCGGGAATGTTGATGTTGAGACTCCTGAAATAATCCTGATAATCGGTAAAGGCCTGAAGCATGGTGTAAGTGGTTATACCACTGTTAACTACATACTTGTTGTAATCGCCAGCGTCGTACCAGCCCAAGGGTGAGGAAATAACCGTGCCTTCGGGGCGGGCTTCGGTAGCTGCGGAAGCATGAACCAGCACCGCTGTGTCAGGGTGGCCGGCCGGACGGGCCCAGATGCCTCCAAACTCAGGTTCAATGGCTATGGCCGTTCTGTTATAATAGAACGACTTTAAAGCTGCTTTTGATAATTCAGTAAACGGGCGGTCGCTGATATTGATTTCATACGTTTGGTTATGCCCGGGTAAAATTAAGGTGTATTTCCCTGGAACATTAACTGCACTGAAATCAATAACAGTAACGGCATCCCCTGATTTATCCCAGTATGATGCAGCAGCCGGCACTGTTCTGAAAACCTCGGTTCCTTCGGTATCAATGATTACAACTTCATTAATTCCATCGGCTACCAGGGCCAGTTTTTGAGCGTTGGTTTGATACCCAACCTGATTTAACAAAACCAGATCGGAACTGTCATTCTGAACTTTTCCTGAACTTCTGCAGTTTGTAATCAACAGAATGGCCAACAAAACAACGGCTAAATTGATACATCTTCTTCTCATAATATATTTTGAAAGGTGTGAATAAAACTCTACTATTATAAGAAGCTAAATAAATCCACTCTGAAATATTCAATAAATAATTTTCCTCCCCAACTTGCAATAAATCTTTCTAATTATCTGATGAATTAAAATTTAATCAGCTCCTGTTTTGCAATTTATCCCATGGTTACTTCCACCACATGAATTTTACCATCGTTCATTACAGGTATGGTGTTTCCATTCAGTTTTTGGCCATCAAGCAATATTTGTTGTATTCCTTTACTAACATTTTTAGGATTCACAACGCTTATCTGATAGGTTGCCCCTCTGAATTTTCTGGTAATGTTGAAACCCTTCCAGCTATTTGGAATACAGGGGTCGATGATTAAACCATTATAATCGGGTCTGATTCCTAAAATATATTGACTGATGGTATAGAAATTCCAGGAGGCAGTGCCTGTAAGCCAGCTGTTTTTGGCCTCACCCGGTTTAAATGCATCTTTACCGGCAATCATTTGTGAATAAACGTAAGGCTCGGTTTTGTGCAAATCACTGATATCTTCCAGATATGCCGGGCAAATCTTTCTAAAGTATTCCCAGGCTTCGTTCCCGCGTCCAATAACTGTTTCGCCAATCATTATCCATGGGTTGTTGTGACAGAAAATACCTGCATTTTCTTTGTAACCGGCCGGATAACTGGATATTTCACCATATTCGATGTAATATTTGGTAAAGGCAGGATTGTTTAGAACAATGCCATATTGACAATCAAGACGTTCTTTAACCGAATTCAGTGCCTTTTCAATCATGCCTTCTTCTTTGCCAATACCGGCCATGGCGCACCATCCATTCGATTCAATAAAGATTTTGCCTTCTTCGTTTTCGTTGCTGCCAATTTTATTGCCAAAATAGTCGTAGGCGCGCAAAAACCAGTTGCCATCCCATCCATGTTTTTTAATGGTTTCAACCATTTTGTCCACATGTTTTTGAGCTCTGGCTGCTTCTGCATCTTTTCCTAAAACTTTGCACAATTCAATATAATCGCGGCCATACACCACAAACAATCCGGCTATCATTACCGATTCTGCTTTTGAACCCTCGGTTTTGTTTTCGGTAGTTTGAAACGACTCATTAGGATCGTTTGAAAAACAGTTGAGGTTGAGGCAGTCGTTCCAGTCGGCCCGCCCAATTAGGGGTAAGCCATGGGGGCCAAGATGGTTTATAACATGGCCGAACGATACGGTAAGGTGGTCGAACAGACTACGGGCTACACTCATATCGTTATCGAAAGGCACCATTTCGTTGAGTATGCTGTAATCGCCAGTTTCTTTAATGTAGCTGGTGGTTCCCAAAATCAACCACATGGGGTCGTCGTTAAAACCGCCACCAATGTCATTATTTCCACGTTTGGTTAAAGGCTGATATTGGTGATAGCAACCGCCATCGGGAAACTGGGTGGATGCGATATCAATAATACGTTCACGGGCCCTTTCTGGTATCTGATGTACAAAACCAATTAAGTCCTGATTTGAATCGCGGAAGCCCATACCTCGGCCTATACCGCTTTCAAAGAATGATGCAGACCGCGAAAAGCAGAAGGTAATCATGCACTGATACTGGTTCCAGATGTTAACCATACGGTCGAGTTTCTCATCGCCTGAGTCAACATTGTACACACTTAGTAAATTATCCCAGTATTTTTTAAGCTCGGAAAGGGCGGTATCTACCTTTTGGGAGGAATTGAACTTTTCGATGGTGGCCTTAGCTTTAGTTTTATTGATAACACCTTTAGACTCCCATTTTTCTTCTTCCTGGTTCTCAACGTATCCCAAAACAAAAATGAAATCTTTTGATTGGCCGGGTTGCAGCTCCACTTCAATATAATGCGAGGCTACAGGCGACCAGCCGTGAGCAACACTCATGCGCGGCTTTCCTTCTGCCACCACTTGGGGCTCGTCAAAACCATTGTAAAGGCCAAAAAATGATTCGCGGTCGGTATCATAACCTTGTATGGGTGTATTAACCGAATAATAGGCATAATGGTTGCGACGCTCTTTGTATTCAGTTTTATGGTAAATAACAGAATCTTCAATTTCTACTTCCCCGGTTGAAAAGTTTCTCTGGAAGTTTTCCATATCGGTTGCTGCATTCCATAAGGCCCATTCCATAAATGAGAAAACTTTCAGTTTCTTAACTGTGCTGCTGTTATTTGTGATTGTTAATTTTTGAACTTCGGCCCAGGTTTTTAATGGAACAAAGAATAGCACATCAGCGGTAACGCCATTTTTTTCGCCCTTAATGGTGGTGTAATTCATGCCATGACGGCATTCGTACTTGTCGAGAGGCGTTTTGCAAGGTTTCCAGCCCGGCGACCAAACACAGTTTTCATCTTTAATATAGAAATAACGACCACCGCTATCCATTGGAACGTTATTGTAACGGTAACGGGTTAACCTTCTGAATTTGGCATCTTTATAAAAAGAGTATCCACCCGCAGTATTCGATATTAAAGAGAAAAAATCTTCGTTCCCCAGGTAATTGATCCATGGCCAGGGGGTTTGCGGGTTTGTAATTACATATTCCCGGTTCGCGTCGTCAAAAAATCCAAACTTCATACACTTAATTATTAAGCCTTCAATTTTATTCTGTAATTCAATATGTTTATTGAGCTATTTCTGTTGCCCTGCGTTTATTGAGTTCTATGGTAATTTCGTCCATTTTTTTCTGGTTCAACGGATAAAACATCATCAACACTGCTCCAATGGCTGCAACTACTGAAGGAATCCAGCTCATAAGCATAATAATTCCCGGTACAGCTCCCTGTATAGCAACAGTATCCTGACCGTTGTAATTAAAAGCCGCCAAAACAAATCCAATAATGGCCCCGGCAACACCGCCTCCAAATTTAGTAGAGAACGAACCTGCTGAATAAATTAAACCAGTTGCCCGACGGTTGTTCTTAAATTCGGAATAGTCGGCAGCATCGCCCAACATGGCAAAAAACAGAGTTGGAAAAATGGCTGCACCAAATTCAGAAATAACACCAATGGTAAATATGGCGGCAATGTCCTTCGGTCCACAAAACGCTAAAAGCGCGTTAACAGTACCTGAAAAAATAAACGCATAAATAAACAGGTTCCTTTTACCAATTCGTTTTGCCAGTGGTGCTGTAATCATTGCCCCGCCAATGGAGGCAATCATTAGGGCTACCATAAATGAGCCTGCTAAAAGTTGATTGTGCAAGTAATGCGAAAAATAAATTACAGTAATTCCCTGCTTAATGGAATTGTAAATCTGGAAAATTAACCCAATCAATAAAAGAATAATCCATGGTTTGTTATTAATCAAATCCTTAATGTCGAGCCAAAGAGTGCTTTTCTGCGATGTCAGAGGTTTTATTCTTTCTTTGGTTGAAAAAAATGTTATCAATAACGATAGTGCCAGTACCACCGACATGATATAAATGGCGTTACTGTATCCTTTTCTTTGGTCGATGATGGTGATGGCCGAGGCTTGAAGATTATCCTCGCCTACCACAAGAAATGTGTATTCCTTTTGAGCATCCATTGAAAAACTTTTTCCATTGGTAAGGGTGTCTTCAACGGCTTCATCGGCCCATTTAAATAAGGCTATTCGGTTTTTGGTGTTGATGTTAACGTTTTCAATATCGTTAGGAGTTGAAACTGTTACCTCATATTTCTGAGGCTCCAGTTCCTTAACGTTAATGGTGGGATTAATATTTCCAAAATGAGCCACCAGAAACAGCAGGGCTCCCTGAACCAACATGCCACCTGTAAAAGCGCCTACCATCCGGTACGAGCCAAGGCTGGTGCGCACTTTATCGTCGCCCGACATGACGGCCATTAAGGCGCCATATGGAATGTTGTTGGCTGTATAAACCAGCGTAAAAATGATATAAGTAGTGTAGGCATAAATGATTTTTCCGGTCATACCCAGGTTGGGTGCAGTGAAAAGCAGCGACAACATAGCGGCCAATGGAATGGCAGTCCATAAAATCCATGGACGAAACTTACCATGTCGGGAATTTGTTCTATCGCCTATAACGCCCATCGCCACATCACTAATACCATCGCTGGCCCTGGCTATAAAGAGGAGTAAGCCTGCTGTGGCCGGTAACAGGCCAAAAACATCGGTGTAAAAAATAAGAAGGAAGGTAGATACGCCTCTCCAGGCAATATTTGCGGCACCATCGCCCAGTGCGTAACCAATTTTCTCCCTGATGGAAATTTTGTGGTTGACAGGATTATTCATAAATGCTGATTAAATGGCAAAATCCAATAATTCTTTACGGTTCTTTTCATAGATATGCCGATCGAAGACATAAAGCCTGGCAGGTTTATGTGCTACGCCCTTTTGTTTTTCATCCAGCGGAATCAGATAGTTCATTCTGGATATTTTTTTTCTGAAATTTCTTTTATCGAGCGGAACGCCAAGCACTACTTCGTACAATCGTTGCAATTGAGATAATGTAAATTTGGCAGGTAGCAGTTCAAAGCCAATGGGTTCATTAATGAGTTTTTTCCGAAGTGCTCCCAAGGCTTTATGAAGAATATCCATATGGTCGAAGGCCAAATCGGTAATTTCTGAAACTGGTACCCAGCGCACATTGCGGCCTTTCCATTGCAATGTTACATTGTCGGTGGCCAGAAGCGAATAATAACCAACTGTAAAAATACGGCTTTCGGGGTCACGGCCATTGGCTTCAAGCCATTTCTTGTCGTTCTGGCGGGTAATCCTTTTGGGCGATCCAAAAACGTAAAATTGTTCGAGGTAAATGTTTTCAAGTCCGGTGAGCTCATAAAGAATCCTGGTGGCAGCATCGTCCAGCTCTTCTTCTTCAAAAATGTGGTTGCCGGTTAATGTTAAATCAGAAAATAATTCAACTCCTGTATGTTCATCGTACATAACCCGATCGACCAGCAAAACATTCAAATTTGTGAAATCGAACCCAAAAATAACACAGTCGACCGACACAGAGTTATTTATGGTGCCAATCCGTTTGTGAACTGTAGTTTCGTTATTTGTTTCAGCGTGCATTTCAGTTAAAGCTTAGTGTTTTGTTTACACTTTCCAAAAACGACGCTAAGTTATCACATAGAAAAGTAATTTGCAAATACTTTTTATGTTTTATTTAAGTTTTTTTAGAAAAATAAAATCAAGTTAATTTATAACAAAAAGATATACAGACTGTTGCGAGTGGGGCGATAAAGTGTTTTTTATACACTAATACTTGTGTTGGTTTTTAATGTGGTGCAGAAGACCTTCGCAGGCTTCTTCTAAAATATCGAGTACCATTTCGAAACCCTGATCGCCGCCATAATAAGGGTCGGGCACTATTCCGTAATGACCGGAGTGTGAGAAATCGGTCATTTTAAAGATTTTCTTTTTCGCAGTTTCATCGGGAGCGAGGCGCATTAAATCGCTAATGTTCTGGTCGTCCATGCCGATGATCATATCAAAATGCCTGAAATCGTGTGCCGCGTTAACCGGGCGACTGATACTGGTGAGTTGATATCCACGAATGATGGCATGCCGTTTCATACGCGCATCAGCAGGTTCCCCTTCATGAGCATCAATGATTCCGGCCGAGTCGATTTCAAAAAAATCGGCAATCCCTTCTTTCTGCACCAACGATTTCATAACTGCTTCGGCACTGGGTGAGCGACAAATATTACCCAAACAAACAAATAAAATTCTGGTTTTATCCATTATTACTTCTGTTTTGAAATAAACAACGAAAACCAAATATACTTTTTTTAATGAAAAATTCACGATATACATCACCAACTATGATGAAAATTTATCATGAATAATCATTTAAGCCAATAGATTTTTTGGGTAAATGTGACGATTAATCCATCTGAATATTTTATCAGGCTATTTGTAATGTTTATTTTGAGATGGATTTAATTCGTAAACTTGGTTAGGTTTTAAAAAAATACCCCGACCAATTTTTTTACAAATTAGCCGGGGCAACAATTAAGTGACTGTTTAAATTTAGTTTTCTAATTTTATTAAAGACAATTAGATGTTTAGGCTACAGATAGATAGACGTGTCCCGGCTTATCGGGATTAGACTAAACAGAAAAAAGAGACAAACCAGATTGTTAAGTTATTTTACTTATTAAAAGTAATATACGTTTTATGTCTATTTCCGATGAACCGGAACGCGTGTCTAAAATTCTTTTCCCGATACTCGGGACTTTGCGTCTATTGTCTAAAAATAATTTTAAACAGATTCTAAAAGTTATTTTACCAAAAATAGGCGTACAGAGAAATAATTATAACCACAATACCTATGGCGCCAACCAGAAACTTATTATCGGTCTCGAAAAGCTGAGGCTCAAATTCATAGGCTTTGGCATCTTTTTGGCCCGAATTGGCATTGGTAAACATTATTACTGCCACAAATGCCAGCAGGAATGCCATCATAAATATTGAATGGAATCCAAGGTTGAGTAATCCCATACCAAAAAGGTTGGTTCCCCAAATTAATCCGGCCACAAAAGCAACAGTTGAAAGTACAGCAAAGAACCAACCGGCATGGGTTAACATGCGACGATTTTTTGCAGAAGGCAACTCTGCAGGAACGTGATGCTTGTCGGTGAGGGATAGAACAACTGCCATGGCTATCAGAATCATACATACATAACCCATACGGATTATGAATGGCAGCTCTGGCAGAAGAATTTTCATAGCAATCCCCACCGGAATAGTAGCAATGGTTGTCCAAAGTGCGGCACGGTTGGTAGCTCTTTTCCAGAGAACACCCATACCAAAAACCACAACCACGCCTGGATAAATAAACCCGGTATATTCCTGGATGTACTGGAATGCCTGGTCGAGGCCGCCAAGCAACGGTTTGGCCGCAACAATGGCAATTAACAGGGCAAAAGCAGCAGCATAGCGACCGGTTTTAACAAGTTGCCTTTCGGTTGCATGTTTGTTTATCAGTTCTTTGTAAATATCGAGGGTGAAGATGGTTGATGTTGAGTTGAGCATGGATGCCAGCGATGAAACCACAGCGGCAACAAGGGCGGCAAATGCCAATCCTCTTATTCCAACTGGTGCAAAATTGCGCAACAGCCACGGGTAGGCATCGTCGGCACGCTCGATGGTTCCCTGCAGGCCCGATACTGTATGCTGCAAATCGGGATGGTTAAAGAGCACATAAGCTGTAATACCCGGAATGATAACGACGATGGGAATAAGAATCTTTAAATATCCGGCGAAAATAAGGCCTTTTTTTGCTTCTGCCAGGTTTTTAGCAGCCAGCCCTTTTTGAATAATGTACTGATTGAAACCCCAGTAGCCGATATTGGTTAACCACATAGCCCCAAAAATAACTGCCAATCCGGGCAGGTCTTTGAAGATGGTTCCACTGGTATCTTTATTACTGTCGATTATCATGTTAAAATGCAGGTCGGAGGGAACTTCCCGAACCTTTGATAATACAATCCGGAAGCCTTCAAAGGCACTGCCTCCATCGCCAGCAACAGCCGATAATGCAAACCATGCAGTAATTAATCCTCCACCTACAAGGAAGATAACTTGTAGCACATCGGTCCAGGCTACCGCTTTTAATCCGCCATAGATGGAGTAAAGGCCGGCAAAAAGCAATAATCCGGGTACGCCATATTCCTTGGGGATTCCGAGGATTTGTTCCATGGCAATGGCTCCGAGCCACGCAACCGATGTTAGGTTAACAAACACATACACCAGCAACCAGAAAAAAGAGAAAAAGAAACTTACGCCTTTGCCATAACGTTCTTTGGCCAATTGAGGCATTGTAAAAATCTTTTTGTCAATCATCTGTGGCAACATGTATTTTGCTACCAGAATAAGCGTAATGGCCGCAATCCATTCATAAGCAGCAATTCCTAGGCCTATTCGGAAACCAGAGCCCGACATGCCAATAAAATGCTCGGCTGAAATGTTGGCTGCTATCAATGAAGCACCAATTGCCCACCACGACAGGGTTCCTCCTGCCAGGAAGTAATCTTTTGAGTTTTTTTCCTCGCCTTTTTTAGTGCGGGAAAGCCAAAGTCCAAGTCCTACAATCAATATTGCATAGGCAATAAATATCATGTAGTCGATGGTTGTAAATCCAGCATTCATAGAAGTAATTTAATTATAGCGTTAACATTAATTCAAATAAAATACCTACCAGTACCCACCAGTTTACAATATTACAGACTTTTTTTGAAAAATTAATGCAATTGAGTATAAGAAACTGTTTAAAATTATTTTTTAGACGTAAAGTTGGAACGAAGTAGAATGCCGAGTATCGGGAAAAGGCAAAAGACTATAAGATACGAGTCCCGGTTAATCGTGATAGTCAGCCCCAATGGGGCGCAATCAGCAACATGTGGCCGTCTAAAAAGTTATCAAACTCAATCTTTTTTCTTTGTGTTCCTTTGTGTTTACTTTGTTTTCCTTTGTGGTTCAATTATTAAGTTTTACCACAAAGAACTCTAAGATTATCACAAAGTCGCACTAAGGGGTTTTTAGACAGCCTCATGAATGTAACCCAAATCATAAGTCGCCCTGTAAGGGCAAAATCAGTTAGTGATTTAATGAAAAACAGTTCCTAATCATTGGGATTCCTACTAATGAATGTGTCTAAATAGAATTACTTGTTTTCCAGAAATTTACTTTTATTATCTTGTTGGTTGAGGATGCTAAATTTGTAATAGTAGGCTCCTTTTTTCGATTCAGTAGTATTCTTAATATTCAGTTTTTCAAGTACATTAAACGATAAAGCTTTTTTTCTGAAATTTCCCGGGTCGAAAGCTTTTTGAAAAATAGCTTCGTATAGATTGCGTAGCTGCATGAGGGTGAATTTGCTCGGAAGTAATTCTTTGCCAATAATTTCGTTGGTGGCTTTGTGTTGCAATCCTTCCAGCGCTTTCTGAACCATTGCTGTATGGTCGAAAATAAGGGCAGGCAGTTTTGTTACCGACCACCATACAGCACCTGATTCACGAACCATATCTTTATTGTGCTTGTGAATTGGAATAAGTGCCACAAAGGCAATACTAATTACGCGCGCACCATCATCTCTGTCGGGTTCGGAAAAAGCGGCAACTTGTTCGAGGTAAATTTCGCGTAAGCCGGTAGTTTGCATAAGTACTCTGCGGGCAGCTACTTCAACCGATTCGTTGTCCTGCACAAACCCGCCCATGAGCGACCATTTGCCAAGCGAGGGTTCAAATCCCCTGGGATATAAGAGTATTTTCAATTCCCCTTCTTCGTAACCAAATATGGCACAGTCAACAGCAACATAATGTTTGGGATGCGGATAAATATTAAGTTGAGACATTATGCAATTCGTATGTTTAATTAAAACCAAGGTGAAATTTTTGATTCCATAGCTGAATAGTGAAATAGAATCAGGACAAAAGTAAAACAACCAATTAAAAGTAAAAAACACTTTCTTAAACAACAATTAAAAAGTTTAGCAGCTTAAGTAATAATTATGTATAAATTTGGATTAAGAATTTAATAAAAATCTTACCTGATTCAACTTCGGAAATTATGATTACGTTTCTTGCCTCCATAGCAACTCTGATAGTGGGGTTTTTAGTGTATGGCCGATTTGTTGAAAAATTCTTTGGGGCTAACGACCAGCTTAAAACTCCTGCTTTGGCCAAGACTGATGGTGTTGACTTTTTGGTTTTGCCGACCTGGAAGGCTTTTACCATCGAATTTTTAAATATTGCCGGTCTTGGACCTGTTTTTGGAGCAGTATTAGGTGCCATGTATGGCCCCATGGCTTATGTTTGGATTGTTTTAGGATGCATTTTTATGGGAGCTGTGCACGATTATTTTTCGGGTATGCTCTCCATTCGTAATGGTGGTGCCAGTATTCCCGAAATTGTTGGGAAATATCTTGGTAATGGATTTCGGGTTTTCCTTCGCATTTTTTCATTATTGCTATTGATTTTTGTTGGAGTGGCATTTGTTACAGGGCCAGCCGAACTATTGACCAAATTCTCGGGTGGAGGATTTAATATTTGGCTCTACGCTATTTTTGCCTATTATTTAATTGCTACTTTGTTTCCTATCAATAAAATAATTGGAAGAATTTACCCGTTTTTTGGAGCAACCTTATTGGTAATGGCCATTTTAATTGCCGGGTCCATGGTGTTTTTAGGGTTTACCGGAAAACTGGAAATGTTTGAACTTTCGTTCGATGGTTTTGCCAATTTTCATCATAAACCATTGGAGAATATTCTTTTCCCAATGATGTTTATAGTAATATCGTGTGGCGCATTGTCGGGGTTTCATTCCACACAGGCTCCGTTGATGGCTCGTTGCGTAAAGCGCGAAGGCCATGGGCGGTATGTGTTTTATGGTGCCATGATTGCGGAAGGCATTGTGGCCATTATTTGGGCAACGGCAGCAATGAATTTTTTCGGCGGCCCAGAGGGGCTAAATACTGCCATGCAGGTTGAAGGACATAAGGCTGCATGGGTCGTTAATGAAATTAGCCGTTCATGGTTGGGGAAGGCTGGCGCAGTGTTTGCCATCATTGGCGTTATTGCTTGTCCGATAACCACCGGAGATACAGCTTTTAGAAGCGCCCGCTTAACCATTGCCGATGTTTTTAGCATTAACCAGACATCATTAAAAAAGCGTTTGTTCATTAGCATCCCATTGTTTATTGTTGGTTTTATTTTATCTCAAATTGAGTTTGAAACCATTTGGAAGTTCCTTGGTTTATCGAATCAGGTTCTGGCAGTTGTGGTTTTATGGAGTGGAGCCATGTACCTTGTAAAAGAGCGAAAACCACATTGGATGTTATCGCTGCCGGCCTTTTTTATGACAACCGTTTGTTTTACCTATCTGATAGTAGCTCCTGTGAGCAAAGGAGGGTTGTTTTTGAATCCTTCGTTAGGATATTTATTTGGTTTATTGCTTGGTATACTGTCGTTTGTGTGGTTTTTGATGGCAGCCCGAAAAAATAAATCGAGATAAAGTTTTTTATTAAACCAATTTCTCTACTTTTGTACCACAATTTGGTTCAGTAACCCTATCGGGTATGCTGATTAAAAGGGAATCCGGTTAAATTCCGGAGCTGTCCCCGCAGCTGTAAGCTCCTTGAAGGTTTTTCGAATACCCTCGCCACTGTTCGCTCAGGCGGATGGGAAGGCATCGAAAAACGGAGCAAGCCAGAAGACCTGCCAATGATTCAATTCGTAGCTTTCGGGTAGAAAAGCGAAGATTAGAACTTTACCTGTTCTATTTTTCACCAATCCGTTTGTTGCGAATGGTTAAAAATTATTTTTAATCATTTGTAACTATGTTATTTAGATTTTATTTAATTGTTTTTACTTCAACTATTTCTCTGATGTCTTTTGCACAGGATTATCAGGAAAATCATTCAATTGCTTTAAAAGAGGTTATGGTTCGTTCGGCCCGGCAGGAGGAATTTGCTGTTGGTGCGGTAATAGAAAAACCTGATACACTTCTTGTGAAAGCTCTAAAAGCAGCCTCAGTTTCCGATTTGTTAACAGTTTCGTCGGGTGCTGCAATTAAAAGCTATGGGCCCGGTGGATTGTCGTCGATTAGCATTCGGGGAGGAGGTAGTGCACACACGGCAGTAATGTGGAATGGTATTAACATACAAAGTCCCATGAACAGCGGTGTTAATTTTACGTCAATGCCGGTGTCTTTTTTTAAAAATATTCAAGTTCAACAGGGTGGTTCAGGAACTTTGTTTGGTAGTGGCGCCATGTCGGGGGTAATACATTTATCAGGGCAAAACCTGTTTAAAGAACCTGATGGAATAGAGACTGTTATTGGTTTTGGGAGTTTTAATAATAAAAATGTATTGGTTTCGGGTAAAACCGGCAACCAGAAAGTGGCTTCATCTTATAGTGCCATTGGTCAAAAGGGTGATAATGATTTCAGATTTAAAAATACCACCAAAATTGATTCTCCAATTGAGCGGCAAACCAATGCCGGATTAACACAGTACGGGTTTACACAGGAAAATCATATTCGCTTTTCCGAAACCACACTGTTGACCACTGCCTTTTGGTATCAGCATTATGATAAAGATGTGCAAACCCAGATGACAAACAGCCGACCAGGCAGCCAGAATCAGGTTGATGATAATATTTTATCGAGTCTCAATTTCAGAGTGTATGGCAACGGTTATACCCTTAACTTTAAGCAAGGATTGGTTTATAATAAAATTGATTTTTCAAATCCCGATATACCAACTTCAAACTCCATCAGCCATTCGGTAAGTGTGATTAGTGAAGCTGAGTGCAGAATCCAGATTAACAGTCATTATCTTCTAAATGTTGGACTGAACTATACTCACGATTACGGAAAATCGCAAGGCTACCGGGGCAGTGTAAATCGCGACCGGGTTGGAGTTTTTTCCTTTTTACAGATGAAGCATTTTAACGACCGGCTGTTAACAGTGCTAAGTGCCAGAGATGAAGCTTCAAACGGGCAGTTACATCCAATTGTTTTTTCAATTGGAAACGATTGGGCGATAAGCAAAACGATGACTGTTAAATCCAATTTATCGCGTAATTACCGAATCCCATCGCTGAACGATCTCTATTGGTTGGCCGATGCCTACGCAAAGGGGAATCCTGATTTGGTTCCGGAGTCGGGCTGGTCGGGCGAAGCCGGCTTGTTTTATAGTAAAAAAAACCGGGATAAAGCAACTGAGTTGTCGGCTCTGTTTTTCTTTACTAAGGTCGAAAACTGGATTGTTTGGTTGCAGGAGGGAGGCATTTGGATGCCCACCAATAAAAAAAGCGGACGCTCCAACGGCATTGAAACCCGAGCCAGTACATCACATTTAGTTGGGAAAACCCGATTGAGTGGTCAGCTTTCATATTATTACACATATTCTCAGCTAGGAACTGATGCTAATTATGATGGGCAACAAATGATTTATATTCCTCGTCACAAAGCATCGGGATTATTTACTGCATCAAAGAATCAGCTTTCGGGCGGGTTTACCATCAACTACACCGGAGAAAGGTATTACGACTACATCAATATAATTGAAGGTTATTTAACCGGTGATGTGTTTGCCAACTGGCGTTTGGCTTTAAAATCAGTGGCCATTGACCTGGGTTTGCGGGCGAATAACATCTGGGATACCAATTACCAGGTTATGGCCTTTTTCGCTATGCCGCAAAGAAACTATTCTGCAACTATTGAATTACGATTTTAATTATTTTATTCATAACCAACCTAAAAATTCAAATTATGTTGTTTGTTCAAAAAAGAAAATCCGTTTGGGATTATTTTAGAACTCTGAGTTTGGTATTTGGAGTATTACTATTTTTAACATCATGCGAAAAGGATGATGAAAAAGTCTGGTCGGACCAGGTAGAGGGTGCTTTTGTAGTGAACGAAGGTTCCTGGGGAAATAGTAATGGAACCGTATCGTTTATTAGTTCGGACAACTGGGTTTACAGGGATTTGTTTAAAGCCAAAAACAAAGGGGTTTTGGGTGATGTGTTAATGGACCTGGATGTTGTTGGTGATTATATTTTTATGGTTCTGAATGGCAGCAACAAAGTTCAGGTAGTAAGTAAGGAAGATTTTAAATGGGTTGCTACCATAGAGGGATTTAATAACCCGAGATACGCAGAGGCCTACAATGGTAAATTGTATGTAACCCAATGGGGAGAATCGGGTTCTGTGGTGGTGGTAGATTTGGAAAGGCTGGAAATTGAAGCCACCATTAATGCTGGTGTAGGGCCTGAAGGCATAATTGCTCATGATGGCTATTTATGGGTGGCCAATAGTAGCGTTTATGTTAATGATAATACCGTTTCGGTAATCGACCCGTCCAATAATACAGTTATTAAAACTATTGTAGTTGGCGATTCACCGCAACAAATTGTTGTTGATGCCAATGGAAATATTTGGGTTGTTTGCTATGGTTATATCAGGTACGCATCTGAAAAACCATACCCAATAGAGGAAGAAACAGCCTCTCAATTGGTTCAGATAAACAGTCAAACAAAAGAGGTTGTTAAAACCATCACCATTCATGCCAACGAGCATCCGGCCAATATTGCAATAAGCCCCAACGGTCAAACCCTTTATGTTGGAGGAGGTTACACCTACAATGGGATTTATGCCATTAACATCAATGCCAATAGTTATCCAACCACCAAAATGATTGATGGGTATTTTTATGGGTTAAGTGTTAACCCGACAAATGGCGACATATATGGTTGTCAGGCTCCCACATTTACCGATCCGGGCATTGTTAATGTTTATGATGCTTCGAATGGCGCCTTAAAGAAATCGTATAATAAGGGAATTGGCATAGGGCCCCGGAAGATTGTTTTCTAGTTGGCCTAATAAAAGAGAATATCCCTGTCTTTTTTTCTGCAGTTTTGAGGACGATTTGATTAATAACCGCCATAATTAATCGAACATTTTTAGTTAATCTGTTTTGAAATTTTCCAGCCCAAAAGACCAATGAAAATGAGATAGGGAATTTTTTGCTGGAGCGGTGGCAAGGACTCCGCTCTGGCTTTATATAAAGCTTTGCAATATAGAAATATAATGAGATTCTTAGTAGCTGTTTAAATTTAGTCTCTAATTTTATTAAAGACAATTAGAAGTGTAGACTACAGACAGATTAGGGTAATGTGGCAAATAATAGTTGGTGACTTTTTTGTTTTAATGTGGTATATTCAGGTCGTAAGGTGGATGAGGAAATAGGCTCTGCTGGGGAGCAACTTATCAGCAATAAATCTTACAAACA
>CALEUX010000132.1 GCA_937920475.1 uncultured Marinilabiliaceae bacterium | reverse complement strand
TCCCCTATGTTTCTCAACCGCAATTCCTTACCCAATTCAGAAGATTCAAGATTTGGTTCAATCTGTTTTTCAACTATTTTCTCGTACTTCAGAAAATCAGTATCTCTAAATATGAGAACAATGCCACTCACACAGAAAATCACCGTTAAACCAATTACAAAAAAGCCTATATCGCGATGCAAAGCTCTGATTAAATGGTTAAATGATTTTTTATTTTTTGCTTCCATAACAGATTTTTCAAATTAGAGATAATCAATAAAAAATAATAAAACAGATAACGGATTTATAAACACAACCTTCTTATGTAATCTGAATTACAAGCTTCACCCTGAAAACATCTCCTTCTCTACCCGACTCAAAGCTATAACGGTTTGGATAAATGAGCTGTAAGCGTTTTTGCAGATTATCCAGACCTATTCCTTTATTTTCAACGAGAGTATTTGATGCGGTAACAATTGAGTTCTCAACCAAAAGAGAAAGTACATGATTGCGTTCGTCCAGCTTAATTTTAATGAACGATTGCTGGTCGCTGGTTACACCATGTTTAAAGGCATTTTCAAGTATTGGCACAAAAAGTAGCGGTGCCACCAAATCATCGCCATGTTCGTAATTAAAAGCCGATTCAACTTTCACATTCTCGTTGGTGCGCAGTTGCATCAGCGAAATATAGCTATTAATAAACTCAATTTCCCCGGTAACCGGCACCTTCTCGGCATTGGTTTCGTACAAATGATACCGCATGAGTCGCGCCAATCCATGAACCGCTTCCATAGCCCTGTCGGGGGAAAGCTGTATGAGCGAATAAATATTGTTGAGCGTATTAAAAAAGAAATGCGGATTGAGTTGCATCTTCAGATTGTTGAGCTCCGATTTCAGGTTTTCATTTTCAAGCGCCCGGCGTTCAGCATCCAATTTAAGCCAACGTGCTGTAGTTTTAATGGCCACACTGATGCTGATAATAAAAACAAAAGAAAACACCATGCCACTGATAACAAAATGCTTTGGCGGGCGGGGCCGTTCAAACGGCAAAAAAGCGTGTTTAATGGTTTCGGCTAAAAAAACACTCAACGCAATGATGGCTAAATTGAGAAGGAAAAATTGCAAAAACCGCTTTTTAAACAAAAAACGGTCAACAAACCAAATATAATTGGCATAAAACAAAACAACCGAAAAAAACATGGGTATCCAGTTATGGAAGAAAAACGGTCGTTGCTTAATATCGGCGAGCGAAAATAAAAAAGGCATCAACAGCCAGAACGTCCATACCAGAATATGAACCAATACTCCCCTGTTTCTTAATAAAATATTCATACAACTGTTAAAATAAAAAGCAAAAGGTAAAATTTAGATGTGAAAATTACTGAAAAATCACGAACCTACTTGAAAATCCTGAAATAATAGTTGCATTTGATGGCGCCAAATATGTTCAGAAACTGTTTAAATTTAGATGTAAGATTTTTAGATGTAATAGAGAAGATTTGTAAGTTTTTATAGATGTCTTAGAGACAGTTTAAGTTTATTTTTTAGACAAAAGACAAAAGAATTAAAGACACGTGTTCCGGTTCACCGGAAATAGACATAAAACGTAAAATATTTAAAATAAGTAAAATAACTCAACAATCTTGTTTGTCTCTTTTTTCTATTGAGTCTAATCTATCTGTCTGTAGTCTAAACTTCTAATTGTCTTTAATAAAAAGAGAAAACTAAATTTAAACAGTTACTTAGTATCTTGCCAGACTCATCTATCCGTCTAATAATCTTAAATCTAATCATCCTAATAATAATCTCAATATAAAATTTAAACAGTTACTCAGTTTTCCCTACTCATATCTCAGAGCTTCAATGGGATCGAGACTGGCAGCTTTACGGGCCGGATACCATCCAAAAAATACACCTATAACTGTACAAACCAAAAACGATACAATAATTGAGTTTTCAGTTACTGTTACCGGCCATCCGGCGGCTTTACCTATCAACAGCGACACACTCAATCCTAGTGTAACACCAATTAATCCGCCGCCAATACTTACAATAATAGCCTCCATTAAAAATTGGGTAAGAATGTGGCGACCTTTCCCACCTACTGCCATACGCAGGCCAATTTCGCGAGTACGTTCGGTAACCGACACAAACATAATGTTCATAATTCCAATACCGCCTACCAGTAATGAAATACCGGCGATGGCCGCCAAAAGAACAGTTAGCATCTGGCTGGTAGAACTTATGGTTGATATTAGTTCCTGCTGGGAGCGTACGTTAAAATCGTCCTGATCGCTTGGACGCAACCGATGTGTTTCACGCAAAACAGCTACAATTTCATCGACTGCCACCTCGGAAACTGCTTCACTGGCGGCTGATGCGTAAATACTCTGTACATGCGTAATAGCCAAAATACGCTTTTGAAGGGTAGTATAGGGTGCAATGATAACATCGTCCTGATCCTGACCAAATGTATTTTGCCCTTTTTCGGTTAATATGCCAATCACCTTAAAAGGAATCTGGTTAAACCTGATGGTTTTTCCAAGCGGTGATTCACCATTTGGAAAAAGATTTTCAACAACAGTTTTACCCAATAAGCAAACCTTGGATGCTGAACGAATATCGCGCTCGTTGAACATAATACCCTCTTTCACCTCCATTTTGCGAATGGATAAGAATTCGGTACCAACGCCTTGAATACTGGTGGGCCAGTTATTAGCGCCTGATACCACCTGACCGCGACTACTCACCAAAGGAGAAACTGCCGATACATTGACTGCTTTCTCTTCAATGGCTATAACATCGTCAAGTGTTAATCGTTGCATTGAGCTGGCATCCAACCTTACACCGCCCTGCGAGCCACTGCTGGGAAAAATCATAATCATATTGGCCCCCATATCGGAAATTTGCTTTTCAATACTTTCCTTGGAACCCTGACCAATGGCCAGCATCGTAATAACTGATGCCACACCAATAATAATGCCCAGCATGGTTAAAAATGTGCGCATTTTATTACGCGACATGGCCCTTAAGGCTATTCTGATTAAATTTAATATTCTCATAATTCAAGCTGTTCGATTTTTAAAATCAAGCATTTCATCCCGCAATTGAGGGTAAACATCTTAATTAGAAACATCAGTTTATATAACTCTCATCCCACCGTTAATCATCCTGCTTAGGCAAATTCTCGAGCCATTCCCGGGCATCTTCAACTTTGGTATTTATATTATCCTTTAAAATGCGCCCATCTTTTAAGGTAATGATGCGTTTGGTAAACGATGCAATATCATTTTCATGTGTCACAAAAACAATAGTTTTACCTTGCTCATTTAAACGTTGGAACAACGATAGAATTTCAAATGATGTACGGGAATCAAGGTTTCCGGTAGCCTCATCGGCCAAAATTAAAACCGGATCGTTAATTAGAGCCCGAGCTATGGCGACACGTTGCTGCTGTCCGCCCGATAACTGACTGGGTGTGTGTTTCATTCTTGACGTCAACCCCACCTGCTCCAATGCAGCTTCTGCTCTTTGCCGACGCTGCCGCGACGAATAGGATGGATTGTACATCAATGGTAACTCCACGTTTTCGAGAGCTGAAGTGCGGGGCAAAAGATTAAACGACTGAAAAACAAAGCCAATTTTGTGATTTCTGATTTCGGCCAACTGATTGCGCGATAATTCCCCAACCGACACCTCATCCAGAAAATAATGTCCTGCGGTTGGTCGGTCGAGACATCCCAACAGGTTCAATAAAGTTGATTTCCCCGAGCCGCTACTGCCCATTATGCTCACAAATTCACCTTCGTGCACATCAAATGAAACACCTCTTAAAGCATGCACGGTTTCGCTTCCCATCACAAAATTGCGTGTAATACTTTCAATTTTTATGGCTGTATTTTTATTGTTATCCATTGTTGTTTTATTACTACAATTACTTTGTACAGTTTTAAAGAAAGTTGCTTTATTCCGCACCCCAAACCTTAAATTATCGTCTTGAGCCTGGGCGTGGGGGCATAAACGGACTGCTGGCCATTTTTTCGTCAGCCGACACAACCTCGGATGAAGTAACAATGGTATCGCCCTCGGTTACACCCTGAAGAATAACAATTAAAGCTCTGTCGGTTAAGCCTGTTTCTACCTGCCGGGAACTCAGATTTTTTCCGTTTTTCACCCAAACCATTTTGGACATTTGGTTATCCTTCGAATCGGGAACTGGCATACCTCCTTCATTTATGGTTGAGTTCTGGTTCTTTTTACTGCCGTTGGTATTTTCAAAGATATAGCTGCCCAACAACTCTTGCCCAGGCTTAAAGTTCAACGCCGATACAGGTAGCGTAACAACATCCTTTTCTTCTTTTGTAATGATGCTGATATTAGCTGTTAAGCCTGGCTTAAGCTTAAGTTCAGGATTTGGGGCATCAATAATTACGGTATAGGTAACCACATTGCTTGACACTGTGGGCTTTAGCCTGATTTGGGAAATACTACCCAGAAATTCATCATCGGGATAAGCATCAACTGAGAAAACAACCCGCTGACCTAATTCAATCTGACCTATATCTGCCTCATCAACATTGGCCTCGACCTGCATGCGCGTTAAATCGCGGGCAATAGTAAACAGCGTTGGTGTGTTAAAACTGGCCGCTACTGTTTGTCCCTCTTCCACGGTACGGTCGAGCACCACTCCATCTATAGGCGAAAAAATGGTAGCATACGACAGGTTAACTTCAGCCTGTTCCAGTTCAGATACCAACCTATCGACCGAGGTTTTTGCATTGTTAAGTTTGTACAAAGCGCTCTCGTACTCGGTTTGACTGACCATTTCCGACTCATAAAGGGTCTTTATACGATTGTAGTTCTGATTTTGGAAAGTGTATTCATTTTGAGCCGATGCAAGGCTTGCTCTGGACTGTAGCACCCTTGCGCGGAGCGTACTTTTATCGAGTTCGGCCAGTAATTGCCCCTTTTTTACATAGGAGTTAAAATCAACATAAATTTTATTAATAACACCTGAAACCTGCGTACCCACTTCAACCTGTTCAATGGGTTCAACTGTTCCGGTGGCTGTTACAGAATTGGTAACAACACCCTTAGCCGCAATAACTGTATTGAGCTTGTAAATAACCTTTTCTTTACTTTTAAAAAAGGGAAGCAATAACAATAAGGCAATTATGGCCACTACAATTATAATGATGGTTCTCTTCTTCATTTTCTTATGTTTTACTGGGTTTAAACCTGTTTTTTAATAGTTTAGCACAATGGGAACACCCATATAAAAATCTAGAATCTTACGGTACAGTACGGTTGTATACCGCGCCTGAATTAATTCTTTGGTAGCGTTGAGGTAGTTATTTTTTATTTGCAGTAACTCAAAAGCGTTTAACATCCCTATGTTGTATTGCTCTTCGGCCAGCCGGTAACTCTCGGCTGAAGCAGACTCCTGAGCCTGAGCTGCATCAAATCGTTGTTGCGCTGCATGGGTATCTTCGTAAACCTTCTCTACTTCCTGTAATAGTTTATTTCGGGTATTTGCCACTGTTAAACCAGCCAGTTCAAGATTGATTTTACTACGTGAAACATTGGCTTTTGTGGCATTCCGGTTAAAAATGGGAATGGATACAGTTAAACCAACACGTTGCATAAAGTTATCCGACATTTGAGTGCCGTAAGCAGTTGTAAGCATATCGGTGTAGCTGGTTCCCATCGAACCGCTTAATCCAACCACAGGTAAATATCCGGCCTGGGCCGATTTTAAATCAATCCGCGCCATTTCTTCCTGAACAGAACTGCTTTTTACCTCGGGGCGAAAGTTTAAGGCACTTTCAAAAGCTACTGTGCGAGACGGAAGAATATCCAGCGATTCTTTTAATCCGTCAGTGGGGAAAAATACATTAAATGTATCCTCCACCGATATCTCGAGTATCTGCTTAAGCGTGGTAGTTTGAAGTGTTAAATTATTGAGGGCGTTAACCAAGGCATACTTATCGCTGGCTAATTGTGCTTCCACATCGGCCACATCGCGGCGAGACAATGAGCCTGCCTTTTGCAAAGCTCTGGCTCTTTCAACCTGGCGCTCCGAAGCAGCAACCACCTGGTTGTAATAATCATAATTCTCTTTGGCGTACAGAACATTTAAATAAGCCTGGGTAACCAACAGAATAATGCTGTTTTGTGCCTGTTCGAGATTAAGAGCAGCCAACTCAAGCGCTTTGTTGCTTCGCTGAATATCGTTACCAATAATTCCACCATTGTAAAGCGTTACTCCCGTATTTACCGAAAACGAGCCGTCGTAGCTCATATCCCATGCATCGCCATTACCAGTTCTGCTATTGGCTAAATTTTGCGAAGCCGAAGCGTTCAAATTTGGCAACCGAAGGCTTTTAGACTGCATTAAGTCAACTTCGCCAGAACTCAGTTTTAACCTGGACTGATTAACCGACAGGTTCTTATCCAAGGCATACTCAATGCAACGGTTCAAATCCCATTTATCGGATGCTATTTGACCATAAACACCCGAAGCATTGAACACAAGCATTATTGTTATAAGAAAGCCGACCAGCAGTTGATTCAGTTTTTTACTATCCATAATATTTCTATTTTGGATGTAAAATTGACTGTTAAATCACCTATATAAAAAAGGAACCGACCAATATGCTCAATTAAAAGGTGAAATGGGAAAAACTACCGATTAACTAAAGGTGGATAATGAGACCTTTTGTGGTTTTAAATACAGATTAGATTAAGTTAAGTATTCTAATAAACAATCAATAAAAAGTATTACAATCTTTTTTTGCTCGATTTTTTCAAATAAAAAAGCAGGGAACAATTGCTCCCCTCCTTCCCCTCTATGAAACGAGCATCCGCAATAAACGGACTATAACGAATTAACAAAAAGCGAGTTCCACCCGGCCATTAGAAAACAATTTTGTTCGGGTGAAAACAGACGTATTATTTTCTGGCTTTTGATACTTTTTCTGTTACAACTTCGCCATTATCGTAAGTTTTCTTAACAATATAAATACCTGTGGGTAAAATATTCCAGTTGCTACCCATTTTTGATCCGGTGATGTTGTAGTATTCAGCGTTCAGTAAATTCCCTTCGGTTGTGAAGTTTGGTTTTGACACCGAGGAAACAACCGGGTTTAAAGTTACTATAAAGAACCTTATATTTTCAGCACCTGAAGCATAACTGCCAGCAGATGATACTCCGGTGAAAATTATTTTAACAAAAGGAGTAGAGGCTGCATTAATGCCTAAACCGGTTGCCATCATAGTACCACATGTGCCGGCATTATCAGCTGCACCTAATGGTAAATGAGTTTTTGAATAATCTGTTAATGCAGTATAAGGGCCTTCAAGTACTTCTGCTATCTCAATTGATAAGATGCCTCTGGATGCACTACCTGATGAGTTTGAATTAAACATTATTGCATTTAATTCAGTAACAGATTTAAGATTAATTATTATTCCATTACCCTGAACCCTGCGGGTTACATCTGGGCCAAAAGAACAAACCAGGCCGGATGTGTTATTAGAGACTGTACCCTGAATGTAAAAAACGTCAGGCGCTTTATCTGTTGTGCCTTTAAATAATGGATTGTATGCCAGATTGTTGTTTTGAGTGTAATCATTTAAGGTTAATTCTACCTGTGCATTAACCACACCAACAAAAAGAAGCGCTGTAAAAATTGTGTAAAGTTTTTTCATAGTTATAAAATTTAAGGTTTTACAATAACAATTAATTATTGTAAAAATAAGTCAAGAAAGGATGAGGCAGGTGTAACAAATTGTTGTAAAAGGTGGGGTAAATTGTTAAAGGACTGTTTGTTTTTTGATGTTGCAATAGAAAATTCAAGTATGTAATAAAATTATTAACCATATAAGGCATAAAAGATGAATGGAAGACATATATTTGGGGTTTCCTTTAAGATGTTTATATGGCTTATATTGTTCAACGGTAGATGCGCTCTATTGTGAGGTATGCATATATACGTTGAATTAAATAACAAAGGCTGCCTAATTTGACAGCCTTCTAATATTAAGTGTTTGATATTAGCCACTAGAAACTAACAACTAACACCTGTTTACTAATATCTTCTTTGTATGCTACGACTCCTTTGTTTTGGCAATACCTTTTGGGTTACTGCACCTGCGCTTAAAGGGAAGGGGTGCTCCTCAACCACGGGGATGGGTTTGGCCACCAGTTTAACAATATCGCGCAGCTCCGATTTCTCTTCTGCATCGCAAAACGAGATGGCAATGCCTGAATGGCCGGCTCTGCCGGTACGCCCAATACGGTGCACATAGGTTTCGGGCACATTGGGTAAATCGAAGTTAAAAACATGCGACAGTTCATCAATATCGATACCACGGGCTGCAATATCGGTTGCAACCAGCACTTGAATGTTACCGCTTTTAAAATCCTTCAGAGCATTTTGGCGGGCATTCTGACTTTTATTGCCATGTATGGCGGCCGATTTTATTTGTGCGCGGCTTAAAAATTTCACAACCTTATCGGCGCCATGTTTGGTTCGGGTAAAAACCAAAGCATTGGGAATATTGCGTTCATCCAGCAAATGCAACAACAGCTTTTGCTTGTCGGTTTTATTGGTAAAATAAAGGCTCTGCTCTATTTTTTCAACCGTTGACGATGGTGGTGTCACTTCAACCTTTGAAGGCTGGGTTAACAGCATATTGGCCAACTTCTGAATTTCAGCAGGCATGGTTGCCGAGAAAAACAGGGTTTGACGTTTAACCGGTAGTTTGGCAATTACCTTTTTTACATCGTGAATAAAACCCATATCAAGCATTCGGTCGGCTTCGTCTAAAACAAAAATCTCCAATTGGCGCAGGTCAATAAAGCCCTGATTCATTAAATCAAGCAATCGGCCGGGTGTAGCAATTAATACATCAACTCCTCTTCGCAAACTGTTAACCTGATTGAATTGGGAAACGCCTCCAAAAATAACGGTGTGTTTAATACTGGTAAACCGGCCATAGGCGGCAAAACTTTCGTCAATTTGAATGGCCAGCTCACGGGTAGGCGTTAGCACCAATGCTTTAATGCCGGAGCGGCCGTTTTTCTGTTGTTGCAGTATTTGCAATATTGGAATAGCAAAAGCGGCTGTTTTTCCTGTTCCGGTTTGTGCACATCCCAAAAGGTCTTTTCTTTCCAGAACCAAAGGTATGGCTTGCTTCTGAATGGGTGTTGGTGTTGTATATCCTTCTGCTGTTAAAGCTTTAAGGATGGGTTCAATTAATTCTAAATTTTGAAATGACATTAAATTATACTATAAATGAAGCTGGAAGAGACGTTGCATTTTCTGAATCAGCGAAGAATTTTAATTACTGCACCGGCTTACAACTTGCCGTGACTATCGAGTGAAGTAGGGTGCAAAGATACGCTTTTTTGTCAATCATCTAACAAAAGGGCCAAAAAAGTTGTGTTTTGGTTATCTTTGCAAAAAAAATACAAAGATGGGTTTGATTATCTGGCTCGATTTTATTGGCACCATGGTGTTTGCCATGAGTGGTGTATTAACAGCTGCCGAAAAGCGTCTCGACTTGTTTGGGGCCAGTGTAATTGGAGTTGTTACCGCTGTTGGCGGTGGAACCACCCGCGATTTATTGCTCGGTATTACGCCGGTTACCTGGCTTAGTACGCCGGTTTATCTTTACGTAATATTGGCTGGTGTTGTTATTGCCATTCTTTTCAGAAGATTGTTAGCTACATTGCGCAGAACCTTGTTCCTTTTCGACACCATTGGGATAGGTGTTTTTACGGTTATAGGTCTTGAAAAAGCATTGAATTTGGGTGTACACCCTGCAGTGGCTGTTATGATGGGAATGACTACAGCGGTTGTAGGCGGTGTTATTCGCGATACACTTACCAATGAAGTTCCTCTGATTTTTAAACGCGAAATTTATGCTACAGCCTGTATTACCGGAGCTTTGGTTTACCTTTTATTGCGATGGTTGGGTGTTGATTCGGCGCTTGTTCAACTGTTTACGGTAGTTGTGATAATAACCGTCAGGCTGCTTTCCATTCATTACAACTGGTCGATGCCTATTTTGTCGATGCCGGAGAAAAAGTGAATCGTTCGGGTGCCCTCAAACAAAAATGTATTAAGCAGAACAGGTAGTACTGAACGAACCATGTCGAACATTTCGACACACAGACACATAATTATTGGCGAGTTCTGCCGATAGAACGGGACGGGCTATTTGACAAATGAAAACAAGTTATAAACAGATGAAAAGAAAGCATTTTATAATTGGAAATATCATTGGTTCAGTTTTGGTTTTAGCTGTCATAATTGTGGAAAGGATAAGTCACTCGTTCATTATCAACAATCTCTTAAATTCAATAACCGAAACTTCAGCTATAGGCATTATTGGTGGAGCTGATGGCCCAACCGCTGTTTTTGTCGCTGGCGATTTTGACCTACATACTGCTGCGTTGATGTTTCGGGTATCATTAATCTTGGTTTTGACCCTTTTATTATTGAATGTTTATTATTTTCTTAGAAACAGGTAGGCTCTACTAGAGTTTCGCTAATAATCAACATTAAGAAAAAAATATAAGCGGGCAAAACTATTGTGATTAGATTTTGCCTTGCGGCTGTTTGGTTTATCAAGGATGGCAGTTCTTGGTAAACCAGGTGGCAGAGCCGAGCGAAAAACTGCCAGTTAAAACTCGCCGAAGTTGAAAACATTCGCCGAACAAGAGCTTTGTGCAACTGGTTTTATAATATTTCTTCCCCATCTCGAATAAAAGACTTTAAAGACCAAATATAATTGTTCTTGAATTCAAGCTCTAAGTAGCCATATTCTTTACTCCAATAGATGTAACGTAAATCAAACGGGCGGTCTTTCATATTATCATAATACTCGTTAGCCTTAATTAAATACCTATTATTTTTGTCTTTTTTTAAATTAACGTGAGTTCGATTTAAGCGGCTTTTTCAATTGCCATATTTTCAACAACTTCTATGTTTAGTGATGGTTTCTTTGGTAGAAAACTATAGGCAACAAGTGCTGAAACCATATTAGACAGGAAATTATTAAAGCT
>CALEUX010000131.1 GCA_937920475.1 uncultured Marinilabiliaceae bacterium | reverse complement strand
GTTGCCACATGGAACTCGCCATAATAGTTATGCTCCTTTGTGAGAACTCGTTCTCATGGCTCGTTTCAATTGTTTAAATTCCGATAAAAAATTAAGTTCTGACGATAAAATTATATCTTTGGTACCTTGTTTGTTTTGGTACCATTTTAACAACCAACCTTTTGACAGGATGGTTCTCATGCAATAAGTAGATTTTAAATAATGATTTATATGTCAGTATCCAAATTCTTATTGATTGTATTATTTATTTTTCAATGGAATACCTATTGGGTCTTTTCCCAGGAGGCTTCTACGCATTTAGCACCTGCTCAGAAAATAATTTTGGGTGGTAAAGAGTTCTATCTTCATGTGGTTCAACGTGGTGAAGGGCTTTATCGAATTAGTGTTAATTATGGCGTTTCGCAACAGGAAATTCTTGACGCTAACGATGATATTACTGAAAACTTGAAAGTTGGGCAAATTCTCCGAATCCCCATAATAAAGGGACGAAACAGTAATGCGCAGGAGCTAAGCAGGTCAGTAACTTACATGTATCATACTGTGGAAAAAGGTCAAACAGCTTTTTCCATCGCACGAAAGTATAATATCCCTATCGAATCTGTTTACGAGAATAATATTGGAACAAGAGAAGGTTTGATTGAAGGTGCCATTCTTAAAATTCCGGTAACTACTGCTAACGAGGGAGTAAGAACAAGTATTCAGGACCCTGAGGCAGGGTCATACATTTATCATACTGTTGCTCCCAAAGAAACTCTGTTTGGAATTGCCCGGGAATACAATACTTCTGTTGAGGAAATTATAAAAGCAAATCCGGCTTTGCGCGATGGAATTTTGGCCATTGGCAGTGTTGTCCGCATTCCAAAATACGCAGTTGCAGCCGAAAATGTTGTTAAGGTTAGTACCAATGGCTCACAAAGAGCCATCGAGGCCGAAGATTTTCTCTATCATACCATCCAACCTGGACAAACATTTTATTCTATTAGCCGCCAGTATCAGGTTGATATTGATAAACTTCGTAACGCCAATCCCGGCATGTCGCAAGACGATTTGAAGGTTGGCTACCTGATTAAAGTTCCCCGTTTGCAGGAATCTCAACCAAAACCTCAGGTTAGTGAAGGTCGGATGTTTTTTACACATAAGGTTAAACGCAAAGAAACACTCTACGGCATTTCTCGGGAATATCATGTTGATATGGAAACCATTAAATTATTAAATCCTAAAGCCGATTTTAATAATTTAAGTCGTGGAACCAGTCTGAAAATCCCTACCGATGCCTGGTTCGCTGCCCGCAATGCTAAAACACTTACTCCTCAACCACTTGATACAGTGAAAGAAGAAGTGATGCCGGCTATTATTACAGGCGATTGCTCCATCAACAGAACATTGGGCTACCAGATTCCCATCCGCGTGGCACTGTTATTTCCTTTTTCGGCCCGCGAAGCCAGTCGTTTTTTCAGCGATAATGATACAGCTAGAGTTGCCAGGAGTTTGCCCGCATCGGCTAATAGGGGTAAGGTGTTTGCCGAATTTTACAGTGGGGCGTTATTGGCGTTGGATACCCTTAAAAAACAAGGTGTAAATGTTGAATTTTCGGTTTATGACATTGCCCCTGATTCATTGGCCCTGCGAAAGGTGTTGGAAGATAAGGCTCTGTCTAAAGTTGATTTAATCATTGGTCCGGCTTTGGCCCATGAATTACCAATGGTATCTGCCTTTAGTCGTCAGCATCAGATACCACTGGTTTATCCAATGTCGAACAATAATCCTGAGTTACAGCGAAATCCTTATCTTTTCCAGATAAATACATCCGATAGTTTGTATTATCCGATAATGGCCGATGAAATTGTTAATCAGGCTAATGGTGCAACCTTACTGGTGATAATGCCTTCGGAATCGGAAAGCGGAGCCAGAATGCTGGTTCAACAAATTCGTAGCAGGGCTTATCAGCCAAATCGTAACATCAAATTTATTGAGCACCGTTCAAAAGGGGATGATTTAAATGACATTCCGGCTTTATTAAGCAGAGAAGGGGCCAATTATATTGTAGTTCCCACGGTTAGAGAAGCCGATGTTTCAAAAATCATCCCAATTCTGGCTGGTGTTAAGGAAAAAACAAAGGCTGATATTACTCTGTTTGGAATGTCTGACTGGCTTCGGTTTCAAACCATCGATCCAGAACAGGTACATCAACTCAACGGTTCCATTTTTTCACCTTTTGGTTTAGATTACCAACAAAAACATACACGCAATTTTATTCGCAAGTATCGCCAATGGTATTTTACCGAGCCACATGCTATTTCACCCTATTTCCAAAGTTCGGGATCAACTTCAAACTTCTCACGATATGGCATTTGGGGGTATGATGTAACTTATTACTTTATTTCGGCCATCTACCGGTATGGTTCCGATTTTGATATTTGCCTGAATAAATTTAAGCACCAGTCTGTGCAGTTTAATTTTGATTTTAAGCGGGTTTCCAATTGGAGCGGATTTTATAATCAGGGACTGTTTTTAATTAAATTTCATGCCGATTTCAGAACGGAAAGAATTCCATTGGTAGTTAGGTAACGTGTAGGAATCGTGTTTTAAAGATTTGTGTAAGATGGTATCGGTAAACCAGTTAACTGTTGATTTTGGTGGGTTTCGTTTGTTCGAGGAGGTTTCGTTCCTGATTAATCCGCGCGACCGTATTGGCTTGGTTGGGAAAAATGGAGCAGGTAAATCAACATTACTTAAAATTGTATCGGGCCAAATGGCCGCTACTTCGGGCAATATTTCTATGCCCAAAGATTTAACTATTGGCTATTTGCCTCAGCATATGGTTTACTCCGATACACAAACTGTACGCGAAGAGGCAGAACAGGCTTTTTCAGAATTAAAAAAACTTGAAGCTGAAATTGCCCGGTTAAGTCAGGAAATTAACCACCGCAACGATTACCACTCGGCCGAGTATTTGAAGTTGATAGATGTTCTTACCGAAAAATCGGATCTGTTTTCGGTTTTGGGTGGACAAAATTATCAGTCGCAAATAGAAGTAACCCTTAAGGGTTTGGGTTTTAAGCAATCCGATTTTACCCGTTTAACATCCGAGTTTAGTGGAGGCTGGCGCATGCGCATCGAACTGGCTAAAATCCTTCTTAAAAAACCGGGCATTTTTCTGCTCGATGAGCCTACCAACCATTTGGATATTGAATCCATCCAATGGCTGGAGGATTATCTGAAGAATTATCCCGGCGCTATTGTATTAATTTCGCACGATAAGGCTTTTCTCGATAATATTACCAACCGAACTGTTGAAATTTCTCTTGGGAAAATTTATGATTATAAAGTTGCGTACTCGCAATTTGTGGTTTTACGACAGGAGCGTCGCGAACAACAATTGGCAGCTTTTCGCAATCAACAGAAATTGATTGAAGATACCGAAGAATTCATAGAAAGATTCAGATATAAGGCCACGAAGGCTGTTCAGGTACAATCGCGTATTAAGCAACTCGAGAAAATCGACCGAATTGAGGTGGATGAATTTGACCAGAGTGCTTTAAAAATAAAATTTCCACCGGCTCCCCATTCGGGTGTGGTAACTGTTAAGGGTAATAAAATATCCAAATCGTATGGCACTTTAAATGTATTGGATGATATTGATTTCAGCATTGCCCGTGGTGAAAAAATTGCTTTTGTTGGAAAAAACGGTGAAGGGAAAACTACCCTTGCCCGAATGATTATGAATGAAATTGATTACCAAGGCTCTATTGAGTTGGGGCACCAGGTAAAGATTGGATATTTTGCACAAAACCAGGCCGACAAGCTCGATAATAATTTAACGGTGCTCGAAACTGTAGATAAGGTGGCCGTGGGTGATATACGCACCAAGATTCGCGATTTGCTAGGTGCCTTCCTTTTTAGCGGCGATTCTGTGGAGAAAAAGGTTTCTGTATTGTCGGGTGGCGAGCGTACCCGCCTGGCAATGGTTTTATTGTTACTCGAACCTGTCAATTTTCTTATTCTTGATGAGCCTACCAACCATTTGGATATGCGCTCGAAAGAAATTCTGAAAAAGGCACTGGTCGATTTTGAAGGTACAGTGCTTCTGGTCTCTCACGACCGGGAATTTCTCGATGGACTGGTGAACAGGGTTTTAGAGTTCGGCAACAAAAAGGTAAAGGAACATTTGGGCGGTATTTACGATTTTTTAAGGAAAAAAAGGCTCGAAAACCTTAAAGAGCTTGAAATGATAACCCGTTCTGCCAACGAAACTTCTGTTAGACCTGCCGCAAACCAGGGGCGTGTTACTTTTGAAGAAAGAAAGGAAATTAACAAGCAACTTAAACGAACCGCCAACGATATTGAAACGGCTGAAAACGAAATCAGCCGATTGGAAAACAAGCTTAACGAACTTAATGCGATATTACAAAACCCCATGCAGGAAACTGTTGTTGATTCTGTTTATAAGGAGTATGAGTTGGTTCAGGGAAATTTAAAATCGCAAATGGATTTGTGGGAAATGCTTCATGAGAAAATGGAAGAGCTTGAGTCGCAAAAGAAAGTTCTCGATGCAGAATAGAATTATCAGTTATTTTGTCACAGTAATTATAAAATAATATGTCGAAAAACAATGTAGTGTTTGGTATCAGGGCAATTCTTGAGGCCATTCAAAGTGGAAAAAGTATTGAGAAAATTATTGTGAAACCTGGATTGCAGGGTGAACTGTACAATGAGCTTTTTAAGGAGATTACCAAACACAATATTCTGGTACAAAAAGTACCTGCCGAACGTTTGCATCATTATTCCACCGGTAATCATCAGGGGGTAATTGCGCTTATTTCACCGGTCGATTATCAGAATATTGAAATTCTTATAAACAATGCCATACAGGAAGGCCGCGAACCATTAATTCTGGTACTTGATGGAATAACCGATGTTCGAAATTTTGGAGCCATTGCCCGTACTGCTGAATGTGCCGGTGTGGAAGCCATTGTTATTCCCGAAAAAGGCAGTGCCCCCATTAACGGCGATGCCATTAAAACATCGGCTGGCGCACTTTATCGTATTCCTGTTTGCCGTGTACCCAAATTATGGTATTCAATGAAGTTTCTGAAAGAAACAGGATTTCAGATAATTGGAGCATCCGAAAAAAGCAATACCGATTATCGAAAGACAGATTTTAAAGGGAAGACTGCCATTGTTATGGGGGCAGAAGATAAAGGCATTTCTTCTCAAATTCAGAAAATGTGTGATGTGCTTGTTTCAATTCCTTTGAAAGGAGAAATTGGGTCGCTTAACGTTTCGGTAGCCGCTGGTATTCTGCTTTTTGAAGCCCAAAAAGCCCGATAGACCATTCGACTAAAAAAGCCTTTGGTTCCGGGAAGCCTTGATTTTTCTCATCTTTTTTGATTCTTTAATATTTTTATATACCTTGCTTCGTTTTTTGAAAAAAAGTTTTGATGATTAGTATTCATAAAATCAGACTTCATGAATCACAAAGAACGTGTATTAGCAACGCTCAATCATGAGCAACCCGACAGGGTTTCTATGTTTTATTGGGGTGTTCCTGAGTTCACCGAAAAAATGATGAATCATTTGGGGTTTTCAGACAGGGACAAGATGCTGGAGTTTTTGGATGTTGATTTCAGATGGGTGGAGCCGGCTTATATTGGTCCAGATTTGTTTCAAAAGAAAAGTGAACTTAAAAAAGATATTTGGGGCGTTGAATATAAATTAACCGGTAGGGGCGACCTTAAATATTGGGACATTTATAAATGTCCGCTTCAAGGAATTACCGATCCGGCTGCGTTGAACGATTATCCCTGGCCCACAATTGATTTGTTCGATTTCTCGGTACTTGATAAGCAGGTTGAAAAATACCGCGATTATGCCATAATGACTGCTCCTGGTTACTCTTCGCCAGGTTTGTTTCGTGTTATTCAGCGTTTAATTGGCCGCGAAAATTTTCTGGATGTAATGATGTATCATCCTCGATTTTTTAAAGGATTATTGGATAGAGTAAGCAGGTTTTACGAAGCTTATATTGAAGCTTTCTTTGCTGTAACAGGCAACAGAGTAGATTTTATTCGTATTGCCGATGATTTTGGAGCGCAGAGCGGCCTAATTATCAGTTCTGATACATGGAATGAAGTTATCCGTCCGGCTTATGAACGCTTCTATGAGATTCCGAAAAAATTAGGTGTGAAATTTTATATGCACAGTTGCGGAGGGGTTCGCAAATTAATTCCTGAATTTATATCGATTGGCGCTCATGTTTTGGACCCCATTCAAACACGCGCTGCCGGTATGTCGCCAGAGGGGCTTAAAAAAGATTTTGGTTCTCTTATTACCTTTTGCGGTGCCTTGGATGAGGAACTGCTCTTAAGAAAAGCAACTCCTGCCAGAGTAAAAGAAGGAGTAAAGGAACTGCTTGACATGATGGCTCCGGGTGGTGGCTTTATTTTAGGCCCTTCGCATAAACTGAAGGTTGAAACGCCTGTCGAAAATGTAATAGCTATGTACGAAGCTGCTCGTGAATGGCAATACACTAAGTAAACTGATTAATAATGGCTGTCCTCTGAAAATTTACGCTTAAGCAAAACCTGATATAATAGCAAAAAATAGTTGGTAGAAACCTCTGTATGCATTGTATCTATTGCGATTTGAAAGAGTTTATTGAAATTGGTTTCAATAAACTCTTTTTTTATGATAATATCCAAGAAAAAGCGCTGTTGGAGTTGTGAT
>CALEUX010000130.1 GCA_937920475.1 uncultured Marinilabiliaceae bacterium | reverse complement strand
AGATTTCTAAATTTAAACAGTTTCATAATGTGCATAAAAATAGCATCTTTCTGCAATTTTGAAAAACAATTAATGAGACAATGCTATTTTTTTACATTATTATAGGATAATCTAAAAATTTATTACGAACTTCATTTGTTTGCAAAATTCGTTTAATCACCAACTTAGAGTTACAACATATATTTTGAAATTGCTGAACTGTTTGAAAATTGAAAAAAATAATGAAATTTTAAGCCCTTTTGTTCAAAAAATTCATTTCAAAAAAGGAAGTTATGACTAACAATGGATATATAAGTTTGGTTGAAGATGTTATTAAAAAACATCCTGACTACAAAGCCTTTAGCGATTACCAGGGCGATAACTTCACCTTCAGGGAAGTTGGTAAATCTATCTATTTCCTGCATCAGTTTTTTCATGAAGCCGGAATTAAAAAAGGCGACAGAGTTGCCATGATAGGCCGAAACATGTCGAACTGGGCATTAACCTATCTTGGTGTAATTACTTACGGTGCTGTTGTTGTGCCTATTTTACCCGATTTCCATTCGAACGATATTCACCACATTGTCAATCACTCCGAGTCGATTTTGTTGTTTTCCACAGAATTGATGTTCGATAAAATTGATGAAACACAAATCCCTCATGTTAAGGGCATTGTTTCAATTAATGGCTTTACGCCAATTGTTGACCATCACGAAAAATTAAAAAAAGCCCTCGACAAGGCCCATCAGAAAACAGAAGCTTCAGGAAAAGAATTTGATGTAAATAAACTTAGATTCCCCGAAATTGGCGCTGAGGAAGTCATGGTTTTATCATATACATCTGGCACATCAGGATTCTCAAAGGGAGTTCTGCTGCCCCACAGAAGTATCTGGTCGAACGTGCAGTATGCACGCGACACTTTTGACCTGGTTGCAGGTAACCGGATTGTGTCGTTCCTTCCATTGGCCCATGCATACGGCTGTTTGTTTGAGTTTCTATGGCCTTTTACCATTGGTTGTCATATTACATTTTTAACACGTACCCCTTCACCCCAAATAATTACTGAAGCTTTTCGTCAGGTGAAACCGCACCTGATACTTTCGGTGCCACTTATTCTGGAGAAGATTTTCAAACGGCAAATTATGCCAAAACTTGAAAACCCGGGTTTAAAAGCACTCTTAAAGCTTCCGGTAGCGAATAAACTTGTTTACAACAAAATTAAAAACAAGCTCACAACCGTTTTTGGCGGGGAGTTTAAAGAGATGGTGGTTGGTGGTGCTGCCCTGAATAAAGATGTTGAGTTGTTTCTGAAAAAAATAAAATTCCCCCTCACCGTAGGTTATGGAATGACAGAATGTGGCCCATTAATTAGTTATGCACCCTGGCAGACTACTAAAAACTTTTCGGCAGGGCGCATAGTTGACCGCATGCAGGTACGCATTGACAGCTCCGACCCTTATAATGTGGTTGGTGAGATCCAGGTTTATGGCGATAACCTGTTGCTTGGCTACTACAAAAACGAAAAAGCCACCAAAGATATTTTTTGCGATGATGGCTGGATACATACAGGCGATTTAGGTGTTATTGACCAGGATAATTTCATTTTTATCAAAGGTCGGAGTAAAAATATGATTCTGGGGTCATCGGGTCAAAACATTTATCCCGAAGAAATTGAGGCTGTGCTTAACAACAATGAATTTGTGCAGGAATGTTTGGTTCGGGAGAATAATGGAAAAATTGAGGCATTGGTTTACCCCGATTATGAAGCCTGTGAAAATCTTAAATTCACCAACGAAGACATTGAAAAGCGTTTGCAAAAGTTACGGTCGGAAGTGAATGCAGATTTGCCTGCCTTTATGGCTATTTCGAAAATAATTCTCTTTCCCGAGGAGTTTGAGAAAACACCAAAGAAAAGCATAAAGCGGTATAAATATTTAAAATAAATTTAGTTACTCCTTCGTTTATTAAAACAAATTGGCACATAACCCATTAAACACCTTGCATGCAATTGTGTCAGCATTAACTGGTTTCTAATATCAATTGATCGTTAGATTTTAAGAATTTTAGATGTAAGATAAAAACAAGCGTCTGATATTATGCGACTTACATATTTTACAAACAAACTTCTATTCGCCTGTAAATCTGACACATAAAAAACAATAATGAACTAGCATAATATAAAAATGAAAACCGACTTCAACAAAGTTGGATTAAATTAACAACCCGGGTTTACCATAAAAAACAAAGCTATAAACAATTGTATTTTAACGAATAAGGCTTGAATGTGAAAAAAATAACACTTTCTGTTTAATCCTTTCCTTTTGGTATGTGTCTAATCATGAAACCGTTTATAGTTAAAAAAATTAAGAAAAGAAACAAAACAGTTATATTGAAGCCTGAAAAGACTGAGAGTGAAAATATTGGGTTGAGAAATAATTCTTGAAAACTATGAACGAACATGTTATTGTTGTGGCCGGAGGTCAGGGCTTAAGAATGGGAACAGAAATACCAAAACAGTTTTTACTTATGAACGGAAGGCCCATTTTAATGCACACTATTAACCGTTTTATTCAGTATAATACAGACATTAATATAGTATTAGTATTACCAGCCTTACACTTTGACTACTGGAACGAATTATGCCAGCAACATTCGTTTACTGTTCCCCATAGAATGGCAAAAGGCGGCGTAACCCGCTTCCATAGTGTGGTAAATGGATTAAAAGAGGTTACCGATGATGGCATAACAGCCATACATGATGGTGTCAGGCCTTTTGTTTCGGTTGAGACCATCAAGGCTTGTTTTGAAATGGCAAAAGAATTTGGCGCTGCCATTCCGGTAACCGAACCGGTTGAATCGTTGAGAAGAATTGTGGGCAACGAAAGTGTGGCCTGTATTCGTGAAGAGTACAGGATGGTACAAACCCCACAAGTTTTTGAAACCTTACTGCTCAAAAAATGTTACCAGCAAACATGGCTTCCTGCCTTTACCGACGATGCTTCGGTTGTGGAAGCCGCCGGACATAAAATTATACTTGTTAACGGAAACCGTGAAAACATAAAAATTACGTCTCCTTTCGATTTGATGTTAGGAGAAGCTGTTTTAACAGATATCAGTAATAACAAAACAGAATGACAATGATGTACCAATATGTCAATGTCGTTTAGTTAATGAATAAAAATTATTACGAATGCTAAGTCGGCTTTCTCCAAGAGATGTCAGGAGGGTAAAGAAGCCTTAACAAAACCACATTGCAATATTACTTCCATGAGGAAAAGAGTTGAAATATTAATTGCCTTATCCTTTATTGGATTCAGCTTTTTTAATCCTTTATTTTTAATTACGAAATCCCTTAAACATTTTAACAATACACTCCCTCTTTTTAATTTATAGGGCGAGTCATTATTTTCAATTAACCTTTTAAAATTTAAAAAGATGAAAATTTTAAAAACCCCAAAAACAAGTTTAGCTCTGATGGCTCTATTTTTAGGACTAACAGTATCAATGACCGGTTATGCTCAAAAAGCCAACTTTGCCGGAAACTTTAAATTAAATGAAGGTAAAAGCACTATGGGTGAAGGCCGTATGCGTCCTGCATTTCAATTAACTGTAACGCAAGATATCAACACCTTAAGTGTTGACCGCAAAATCGTAGGTTTTAATGGCGAAGAGCGGATTCAAAGTGAGAAATTTTCTTTAGATGGGAAAGTGAGTGAAAACACAGGTTTTATGAATAGGGTTAGCAAGTCAACTGCCAATTGGTCTGCCGACCAGGAAACACTAACCATTAACACTACTTCAGTTTTTACCCGCGATGGTCAATCAACCGAAATAACATCAACCGAAGTATGGAGCATTAGTGCTGATGGAGCTGTTTTAACAATTGAATTAACCCGTGAAACCCCAATGGGAGAAACTAAATTAAAGCTTGTTTACGACAAGGCTAAATAAAACTTTACCAATTACAATTAGAAACCTTGCAGGATTATTTTGCAAGGTTTTTTATTTGATAGTCATTAATATTGCTAATCAAACTCTAATTAATAGCAATAAGACTTCTAATCCAGAAAAGCAGTTTAAAGAGCAGATATTGAATGGTTAATGTAAAAATAATAGCCGCTCCTGATGGAATATTAAAACTGTAGGCAGAAAATAACCCTACCAACGAACCTGTTAGCCCAAATATCATCGATATTAAAACAATACGGCGGAAGTTATGCGAAAACAACATGGAGGTGGCCTGTGGGATGGTAAACAAACTTAAAACCAGAATAATACCCATACTCCGGATGCTTACCACAATGGCCATGGCAATTATAAACGACATCATATACCTGAAAAAAGCCACCGGAACACCCATAATTTTAGAAAATTCGGCATCGAAGGCCGAATACAAAACAGGACGATAAAAAATGCCCATAAATAAAGCCGTAACAACTGTTAGAACCAGCATTACCATTAAGTCGGCATATCCAACCGAAAGAATACTGCCAAACAAAAAACTCATCAGGTCGGGCGTATAGCCGGGCGTTATAAAAACAAAAATAATCCCCACTGCCATTCCCAGCGACCAAATAATTGCTATGGCGCTGTCTTCGCGCAGTTTGCCACGATGCGATACCCATTCGATGCCTAAGGCAGACAGAACAGCAAAAAAAGCAGCCCCAAAAAATGGGTTTATTCCCAGAAAATAAGCCAATCCAATACCCCCGAAAGAAGAATGCGTGATACCATCGGTAATAAAAACAATTTTACGCGATACAATATAGGTTCCAACCATAGCTGCTAAAACACTGGTAATAAGCGCGGCCATTATGGCATTCTGAAAAAAACTGTAACTAAAAAGTTCTATTAAACCGGTCATAAATCAATGTTTTTTTAACACCCTGTGTGGAATGGGGCCATGAGCAATTAAATCAATAGGACACTTGTAAACCTGGAGCAATTCGGCCGAAATGGTATTGGAGGGATGATAATGCAAATCGCCGTTAACACATGCAATAGTTTTTACCATTGATGATATGGTTCCAATATCGTGCGATACCAAAATAATGGCCATACTTTTATTAAGTTCCTTTAGCCATTGATACAGCTCATACTCGAAGTTTTTATCTACATAAGTGTTAGGCTCATCGAGCACCAGTAAATCGGGTTCATTTATAAGTGCCCTGCAAAGAAGCACCTTTTGCAACTGTCCACCACTTAGAGATCCAATGGGGCGCTTGGCCAATGCTTGTAAACCGCTTTCGTTAAGCAGTTTTACCACCTTTTGTTTTTGCCGGGCCGATAAAACCGGATTCCATTTATTGTGGGGTTGTAATCCCGATTGAACCACTTCCTTCACACTGATTGGAAAACTTTTATCAATTTGGCTGGCTTGAGGCAGGTATCCTATTTTTATTTTTCCTGATGGAAATTCCACCGTTCCCTTAAAAGGTTTGAGAATTCCCAAAAGTACTTTTATGAGCGTGGTTTTCCCACCACCGTTTGGCCCGATAACACCAATAAAATCGTTAGCAAAAACTTCCAATCCAATATTTCGCAATACAGGCTCGTCGTTGTAACCGGCAATTATCCCTTTAAGACTGGCAATGGGCATAGTCATTGAAGATTCTCCTGAAGTTTGTCAATAATCTGGTTCATCATATCGGTCCAATTGTACTCCAGATAATCAACCTGAATAAGTTTAATACCTGTTTCCTTACTTACCATTTGGGCATTGCGTATATCATATTCTTTTTGAATAAAAATAACCTTGATATCATTTTCTCTGGCATATTGTATGGTTTTAGCAAGTAAAGCCGGTGAAGGCTCTTTCCCATCCTGCTCAATGGCAATTTGTTCAAAGCCGTAGTCGCGTGCTAAGTAGGTCATTGCCGGGTGAAAAATCATAAATTTCCTGTTTGTTAGCCTGCCAGATAGCGCGATTAATCGTTGATGAACACCTTCCACCTCGGCTAACAATTGTGGATAATGAGCTTCAATGGTCTCTTTTAAATGTGGATAACTGTTGATTAGTGCTTGTTTAACATTGGGCAACAGGTCCATCATTACTTTGGGTGACAACCATATATGCGGGTCAACACCTCCTTCGTGCACATGATCGCCATGTTGAATCTCTTCGCCCCTGATGAGTTCGGTTCTTTCAGATAAATTAAGATCCTCCATATTTGGATTCATCTCTTTAAGCCGGTGAATCCAGGCTTGCTCGTAACCAAGATAACCTATCCGGATATAAAGCTTTGAATCGGATAGGTTCTTAAACTGCATGGGCGTTGGTGAATAGGTGGCGTGGCCAGCCCCTGGCGGTATCATAACATTAACATCCAGCGCATTGCCGGTTAATCCATCAACAAAATATTTTTGTGGTAAAATACTTACCGAAATGGTTTTAGTTTTCTCCGATTGATTGGTACAACCGCTTAAAAGCAAGGCCGCTAATGAAAAAGAATAGAAAATTTTCACGAATGTTCTCATTCTGTTTTATTTAAGTTATCAATATTATTGCATTGAGGACACATGCCCTCGATTACCAGACTTACAGATTGCAATGTAAAACCGCCCGGCAACATATCCTGTTGAATGTTGAGCTGTGGCATACACACCAACCTGTTGCAGCATGAACAATGAAAATGCGGATGGTCGCTTTTCTTATGATCGCCTGCCAATTTGTATTTCACTAACTGGGCATCAATAGGAATTTGATGAATAATTCCCTTTCCCAATAAAACCCGAATTGTGCGGTACAATGTAACTCTGTCGACCTGTCCCAGCTGCTTTTCAAGTTCCTCTTCCAGCTCTTTTTGTGTAAGTGCTCGTCCCGGCTGCATTAATACCATCATCACCCGACGACGGATATCCGTAACGTTCAGGCTTTTACTTTTTAAAAGTTCGTATATAAGCGTAGCTTTTGCAACCATGTTGCAAATTTAAGCATTGTTTGATAAAAAGCAATGCTTTTTTAGAATGATTTTAAATAAAACAGTCTCATTAATTGATTGATTAAGCTCAGAGTTATCAGCTAAGGAGTTTAGTAGTTAGTGTATCCAACAGTTTGCAGATTCATCCTTTTTAGTAAATTTGGGTTACATTTGTGTTTTGTATGCTCATGAAAAAAACCGCTTTACTCTCGCTGTTGTTATTTAGCCTTTTAAATCAGGTTTTTGCAGATGAATTGGGTTCGTTGTTTAAGAAATTGGATCAAACTCTGGCAACCCGACAAACCTTTATGGTTATTCGTGAGGAACGTATTGCACATTTAAAGGAGCTTTTAAAAAAATCTGACAATCACTATGCAAAGTATTCTTACAACTTAGATTTATATAAAGAATATCAGCCATACATTTCCGATTCAGCAATTTACTATTTGGAAAACAACCTGGTTTTAGCTAGGCTAATTGGAGAATTGCGTTTATATGATGAGACACGCATTATGCTTGCCTTCCTGCTGTCGTCGAACGGCATGTACAAAGAAGCTACTGATATACTCGACTCCATCAACCGTAAAACCCTTGACAAGTCTCTTACATTAAGTTATTACATTGCTTACGACCATGCGTACGGAGAGATGGCCTTTTACTCCAGATCGAAGACCGCAGCCAAAGAATACGGGCTAATTGCCAATTTTTATAAAGACTCGCTGGTTCGCATGCTCGATCACGAATCGGAGCAATATTTGAGTTTACTGGAGACCCAACTCAGAGATTCGGGAAATATACTGGAAGCGCTTAACATCAACTCCAAACGAATGGATAAAATTTCGCCCGAGAATCCTCAGTTTGGATTAATAGCCTTTCACCGGTCGTTGAGCTATAAACTAAACGGAGAAGAGGGATTACGTAAAAAATACCTTATTTTATCGGCTCTTTCAGATATTCGTCATGCCATAAAAGACAACGCCTCATTAACTCTCCTGGCCAATCAACTTTACCAGGAAGGCAAAATCGATCGTGCATATGAATACATTCGTTATGCTCTTGAAGATGCCAATTTCTACAATGCCAAACTCCGGAGCATACAGGTGTCGGAGGTTCAACCCATTATCGACAGAGCTTATCAGTTGCGTAGCGAAGCACAAAAAAACAAACTTCGGTTTTTTTTAATTCTGGCAACTGTTTTAGCTGTTTTCTCAATTATTACGCTATGGATAATCTCAAAGCAAAAAAAAGGATTATTTGTGGCACAAAATCATTTAAAAGAAGCCAATAGTCAATTGCAAAATCTGAATCAAGATTTAAACCAGGCCAACGACCAGCTAAAACATTTAAATGCAACCCTATCGGAATCGAATCGTGTTAAAGAAGAATACATTGGATTGTATTTAAGCATTTGTTCATCGTACATCGACAAAATAGAAACCTTAAAAAACACTGTTAGTAAAGAAATTTCGAAGGGACAGGTTGCCCAGTTGCTCTCTTACACCAAATCGTCGGCCCTTATCGATAAGGAGGTAAAAGAGTTTTACACCAATTTTGATAATACCTTTTTACATCTCTATCCCAATTTTGTTGAGGAATTTAACGCATTGCTATTACCAGAGGATCGTATTGAGCTGAAGTTTGGAGAACTACTTAATACCGAACTGCGCATTTTTGCTTTAATCCGTCTGGGTATAACCGACAGCTCCAAAATTGCAGGATTACTACGCTATTCAGTTAATACCATTTATAACTACCGTGCTAAAATAAAAAACAAATCAGCAGTTCCCCGCGATGATTTTGAAAACTACGTAATGAAAATTGGAGGGGTATAAGAGAAAGCGGAGACAGGAGAAAGGAAAATGAGCATAGCAGAGTTTTAGTTTTGACCGGTTTTTTATACATTTTCTGCATTCATAAATCACAACACACTGTCTGTCTTTGACATAGATAATAAAAAATAGTTTCTCCGAGAACAAATCCTCTTTTCAAATCCGAAACCTCCATTTTGAAACATCCACTTTTTTAGGTGCCATTAATTTTTGCTCCCACTTGATTTATTGATTTTTACAATTATTCTATCTGTTTTAAAATCCACTTTTCATCCATGTGAAATTGGAGCCATTTATTGGCCGCTTTACTTTTGACCTTTGTTAACATTTGGTGATTTTTTTTAGAGATTCAAAAACCACCGGTACTTAGAAAAACTAAAGCTCACTATTATGATGAAAAAAAAATCGTTCGCAGGTAATTATTTATGGGGTATACTCCTGGCCTGCTTTTTATTTGGAGTATCCCTTGAAACATCTGCCCAGGAAATCCAAATTCGTGGTACCATCACAGATTCGTCGGGTGAACCTTTGCCTGGTGCTTCCATTGTGATAAAAGGTACATCAAATGGTGTTATTACTGATACAAACGGAAAATACGCCATTAATGCTTCCTCAAACAGCACTCTGGTGTTTTCCTTTATCGGAATGAAAACAGCAGAAATTCAAGTTAACGGCCAACAGGTTATAGACCTCGTTTTGAGAGATGAAATATCTGTTTTAGATGAATTGGTTGTTATTGGTTATGGCTCAGTGCGGAAGCGAGATGTAACAACATCTATTTCAACGGTTTCAACAAAAGACCTTGACCAAAAACCTATTACCAATGTGGCACAGGCCATTCAGGGTCGCGCAGCCGGGGTGTCTGTTATTAAACCCAATGGATCGCCCGATGCAGGCATGGTAGTGCGTGTGCGGGGAACAACCTCGTTAAACGGAAGCAACGACCCGCTTTACGTTGTTGATGGTGTACCAATGACCGACATCTCGTTTTTGGCATCCAACGATATAGAAAGTCTCCAGATTTTAAAAGATGCCTCATCAGCAGCCATTTATGGCTCACGAGCAGCCAACGGGGTTGTAATAATCACCACAAAAAGCGGGACTAAAGATCAGGCCAGGATAACCTTTAACGGTCACGTTGGTGTAACTAGTCTTGCCAATAAAATTAAACCGCTTAATGTGGCCCAATATCGTGAATACTTGAGTGATTTGGGCTCCAACATCACACTACCCGCAGGTTTAACCGACAAGACCGACTGGTATGATGAAACTTACCAAACCGCTGTGACTGAAAATTACCAGATATCTGTATCGAACGGCGACGATAAAATGAAATACTACGTATCGGGAGGTTACACCCGTGAGAACGGTATTATTAAAGTTGCCTTTTTTGAACGCTACAATTTTAAAGCCAATATCGAAAATCAAATTCGTCCTTGGTTAAATATTGGAGGAAATGTTTCGTATGCTGATTACTCCGGTAACGGAATTATTTCAGGACAGGGCTCCAACCGTGCAGGTGTAGTACTTTCTGTAATTAACACGCCAACTTATGCACCTATATGGGATCCGGAAAATCCCGACCAGTATTATGCTAATTTCTACGGCGTAAACATTACTCATCCGGTAGAGAATATGTCGCGAAGCGAAGACAACAAGAATAACAACCACCGATTGCTGGCTACAGGAAAAGCTGAAATTTCATTTCTATCCAATTTGAAACTGAAATCGAGTATTACGCTCGACCGAACCTATAACCATAACACCTCGTTTCTTGACCCCATTAAAACATCCTGGGGGCGTTCGCAACACGGACAGGGAAGCGACAACCGCTCAATGGGAACTGTTATGATTTTCGATAATATACTAACTTATAACACATCCATCGGCCGTCATAACTTCGATGCCATGCTGGGAAGTTCAGGAACAACCTCAAAATGGTCGCAAAGTTACCAAACAGCATCGCATTATATTGATGGCAGCATAAAAACCCTTAATGCAGCTAATAAAATATTGCAAGGCAACGGAACTTTTGCCGCCGATTGGTCCATCATGTCGTACGTTAGCCGATTGGCCTATAATTTCGACAGCAAGTATCTTGTAACCATGAATATGCGTGCCGATGGTTCATCAAAACTGCATCCCGATCACCGATGGGGTTATTTTCCCTCTGTATCAGCTGCCTGGCGCTTATCGTCAGAGTCGTTTATGGAAGATGCAACCTGGATTAACGACCTTAAAATACGTGGTGGCTGGGGACAAACAGGTAATCAATCGGGACTTGGCGACTACTCCTATCTTGAAAGATACAGCATTACCCGCCAGAACTGGTGGGAAGCCGGAAAAGAGAATGCAACAGTTATTCTGGGACAAAATACTTTGCGCAATACCGATTTAACATGGGAAACCACTTCACAAACCAATATTGGAATTGACCTGATTGCTTTTAATAACCGGATTACTTTTGGTGCCGACTGGTATTACAAAAAAACAGCCGATATGTTGATGTTTGTTACATTGCCTTCAGGAGCTGCTGCTGCTAATTCCATCAGCAGAAACGAAGGTGAGATGACCAACAAAGGCTTTGAATTTATGGTTAACTCGCGTAATGTTACAGGAAAACAATTAAACTGGAGCACTGATTTCAACATCTCGTTCAACCGTAATAAGTTAACCAAACTGGAACTCACAAAAATTTATTACGGGGCACGTACCAGCGATTTCCTGAATGAATTTGTGGTGCGCAACGAACCTGGCCGCCCATTGGGAGGTTTCTATGGCTACATAAGTGATGGCGTGGATCCTGAAACAGGCGAATTGATTTACCGCGATGTGAACAAAGATGGAATTGTTTCGAGCTCAGACAGAACCTATATTGGTGACCCAAATCCTGATTTCACCTTTGGACTAACCAACACTTTGAACTACAAAGGCTTTTCATTAAACATCCTGCTTCAGGGGAGCTACGGGAACGACATATTTAACGCGTCCAGAATTGAAACAGAAGGTATGTACGACGCCAAAAACCAGTCGACAAAAGTATTAAAGCGCTGGAGGATTCCCGGGCAAATAACCAATGTTCCCAAAGCCGGATTCGATATGAAAACATCGTCCTATTATGTTGAAGATGGTAGTTACCTGAGAATTAAAGACATTTCTTTGTCGTACAGTGTTAAAGGAAGACTGCTCGATAAGTGGGGTATATCAAGGTTTCAGCCTTATGTAACTGCATCCAACCTGGTAACTTGGACCAACTATTCGGGGATGGACCCTGAAGTTAACCAATGGGGTAACAGTGGAGCCATTCAGGGCATTGATTGGGGAACTTATCCTCAGACCCGCTCTTTTGTATTTGGCTTAAATGTTGAATTTTAATTGATTGGATTATGAAGTTAAATTATATAACCAAAACGCTCGGGGTCTTAATACTTTTTGCTACCGTATCCTGCTCGCTGGATAAAGACCCCATTTCAGAATTTTCTGAAGTTATTCTTGGATCAAACGAAGGTTCGGGCGACCGGATAAAGTTTAAGACTCGCGGGGAAATGCTCACCCAATACGAAAGCATGTACAATGCTTTTAAAAATCAGGAGCACTGGTATCTCGACTATCTTATGCTTACCGAAGTACGTTCAGACAACGCTTATGCAGGTACAACAGGAGCCGAAGTCGTTCCGGTAGAAAATAACTCGCTGGATGGTGGCAACAGTGTTATTACCCGCGACTGGAACCGTTATCTGGCCGATATCGCCAAAGCCAATACCATCATCGAGAACATTGACATGGTTCCCGATGCTACCTTCTCAACCTCAGAAAGAGCGCAATGGAAAGCCGAAGCTAAAATATTCCGCGCTATGGTAATGCTTGAAATGGTTAGATTTTGGGGTAATTTCCCGGTAATCACCAAAGAGGCCGGTGACATTACCGCCGAAAACATTGCTGAAGTTTATCCGCTTTATTTCCCAAAACAAAACACACCCGAAGAGGCCTACAAGCAAATTGTGCTCGACTTAACCACAGCAGTTCCTCATGCCCCGGCTGCCAGCAGTGATAAAACCAAATTGTCGAAAGCAGTTGCACGCGCCTTGTTGGCCAAAGCCTTTGCCGAAAAAGCAAATCGCGACTACGACAAAGTAATTGCCTATTGCGACTCGGTTATAGCCGATGGTTTTACATTGGTAAGCGATTATTCAATGTTGTTTGGGATGAACGATGCCGGCACCGACATTAAAGCCAGAAATACCTCCGAGTCAATTCTTGAGGCACACTTCTTTACCGGAGGAGGAAACTGGGTAACCTGGATGTTTGGCCGCGACCTGCTAAATTGGAACTCACAGTTCTCATGGGCTAAATGGGTAACTCCATCGCGCGATTTAATTCAGGCATTCCAGTCGGAAAATGATAACATTCGCTACAACCAATCCATTGTTTACTATCAGGCAGGATGGAGCAACTATTATCCGGCCGACAATTATCCGTTTATGTACAAATGTCGTTCGGCCAATAGCAGCATTATCCGGCTTCGTTTAGCCGACATACTGCTCCTAAAAGCCGAAGCCCTGGCCTGGAAAGGCGGAGCATCAAACCTTGGCGCGGCTGCCGATATTGTTGACCAAATAAGGCAACGGGTTAATCTGCCGGTATTGCCCGCATCTGTGAGATCATCTCAGGATTTGATGGTTGAGGCTGTTTTCAAAGAACGTCGTTTAGAACTTGCTTTTGAGGGGCAGCGTTTGTTCGACCTTATCAGAAACGGGAAACTTCAGGATGTGATGAACACCGTTAATTTGCGCGACAGTGGCCGACTAAAGCAATTAAGATCATACACCGTGAATTCAGAACTTTTGCCAATTCCGCAAACCGTTCTTGATGAAAATACCAACCTGGTACAAAACCCGGGATATTAGATTTGCACAATTCCACCTGTTGTTAAGTCAGGGGTAAAAAGGCTAAACCATAAGATTAAATGGCCCAATTTTACCCTTGACAAAACACAAACTTTTATCATAAACAATAACATTCTTTTATGATGGAAGTTTGAACAGTAAAAGAAGTTACACTACAACCAACAGTAATGGCTGGTTGATTAAAAAAAATAAAATGATTCAGAAGTATATATCAATTATTACGCTTGCCCTGGTTTTCTTCTCGTGCGGTTCATGCAAAGACAACAACGACAAGAAAGAGACAGAGATACCTGGTGAGGTTTCAGGAGATGTAACACTTTATATTACAACGGCCAACCGGGCTTACGATTTCAAAAAGCAGGCGGTTAATTTCAGCACCACCTCCAACATGTCGCCCAATACCATTACGCTCGATCCAACCACAAGGTATCAGGAAATGGATGGTTTTGGTGCAGCTATTACCGGTTCAAGTTGTTACAATCTCTTAAAAATGGCTCCGGCCGACAGAACCAAATTCCTGACCGAAACCTTTTCGCACGAAAAGGGAATGGGCTACAGTTATATTCGCATCTCAATTGGTTGTTCAGATTTCTCATTAAGCGAATATACCTGCTGCGACACCAAAGGGATTGAGAATTTCAGCCTTCAGGACGAAGAACTCAACTATGTAATTCCCATTTTGAAGGAAATACTTGAGATTAACCCAACTATTAAAATTCTGGGATCTCCCTGGACCAGCCCACGTTGGATGAAGGTTAACAATTTAATCGACCTTCAGCCATACAATTCATGGACCAGCGGACATTTAAATCCGGCTTATTACAGCGATTATGCCACTTATTTTGTGAAATGGATACAGGCATTTGCAGAATTTGGAATTCATATTACGGCTATAACTCCGCAGAACGAGCCACTCAACCGGGGAAATTCAGCCTCATTATTTATGGGATGGAACGAACAACGCGATTTTGTTAAAGTACTTGGCCCCAAACTGGCTGAAGCAGGATTGGACACTAAAATTTATGTGTTCGACCATAACTACAATTACGATAACATGAGCGATCAGTTTAATTATCCCATAAAAATTTATGAAGATGCCGTTGCCAGCCAATACATTACAGGCGCAGCGTATCACAATTATGGCGGTAATAAAATGGAACTGGTTAACATTCGCAATCAGGCACCCGATAAAGAGTTGATTTTTACCGAAACCTCTATTGGCACCTGGAACGATGGCCAAAACTTAACCACCCGTTTGATGGACGACATGACCGAAGTGGCTTTGGGAACAGTTAACAATTGGTGTAAAGCAGTTATTGTTTGGAACCTCATGCTTGATTCAAACCGTGGCCCCAATCGCCACGGTGGTTGTCAAACCTGTTACGGAGCGGTTGATATTAATGCAGGCAATTACAAAACCATTGTGCGTAATTCACATTATTACATCATCGGGCACCTGTCATCGGTGGTTAAACCCGGAGCTACACGTATCAGAGCCACCGGATACAGCGCAACAGGTCTAACCTACTCAGCTTTTGAAAACACCGACGGAACCTATGCCTTTGTTCTGCAAAACGATTCAAACGAAGGCAAATCCATTACTATTAGCGATGGCAGTCATCACTTTTCATACCAGATTCCGGCAAAATCGGTTGTTTCGTACCGTTGGAATAAAAACTAACTAAAAAATTAAACACATGACACGATATTTCTTATACCTTGGAATAATCATCGCGTTAATTGGGTTTACCGCCTGCGAAGACGAAAAAGAATCGGCAGGTCAACCAATATTAACCATCAACAGCGATGTAAGTGCATCGCATTTTGGCGACAGCATTGCCTTTACTGCCACCGTGGCTGACAAGGAAGTACCTTTATCAACCCTAAAAGCTCAACTCTTTTTTGGCGATGAAAAAGTTTCAGAAACCATTATCCGTACAAAAACCTTTGGCCAGTACAATGGCAAAATATTTGTTCCCTACTTACAAAACATCCCAAACGGAACGGCCACTCTGAAGTTTGTGCTTCAAAATATTCGTTTTGCTACCAAAGAAGAAAGCTTTAACCTGCCACTTACAAGGCCAGATTATCCTTACTTAACACTTGTTACCGAGAACGGTAACTACAATATGGAGCGAACCGGACTGTACCAATATGCTGCTACATCCGATTTTCCGCAAAAAGTTAAAGGATACATTAAAACTCCTGTAATCAGCAGTCAGGGAAATGAAATTACTTTTGGCTGGATGAACGGAGCCATAAAAGAGGGATCAATAGCCACCATCCCGTTTTCAAATGCAACAGCCGGCAATTATTCCATTTCATTTAACTCTTTGAATTATAGCGCCGCGCCGTTTATTACCCTTAAGTTTGCTGGCACAGAAATGAGCATGATAAATGACGATAACTACAAAGTTGAAATCAATTTAACTAAAAATCAAACCATTGAAGTAACCGGCATTGCAGATATAAACGAATGGTGGATTGACGAAGATTACCTCACTAAAAATCAGGATGGAACCTTCTCCTTTCGCCCGGTGACTGGGAAATACAGAGTAACCGCCAATTTCAATCGCAGGTATTTTATTTTTGAAGCAATGAACGGCAGTAATCTGGCATCTCTTCAGGACGATGGTTCAGGGGCACTTTGGATTATAGGAACCGATATTGGCAAACCTACCCTCGCCAACGAAGTAGGATGGAATCCGGATAAAGCCCTTTGCATGGCTCAGGTAGAAGCTAAAAAATATCAGGTTACAGTGGTAGCCGATGAGTCAATAAAATCAACCAGCATCAACTTCAAATTTTTCCATCAGAAAGGTTGGGGCGGTGAATATACCCACAATGCATTAACCACAACCAGTTCTCTTATTTTTGTAGGTAATGGTACCAATGGTCGCGACCCCGGTAACCTTGGAATTGTTTCAGGAGAAAGTCTGACACCAGGTAAAAAATATGTTTTTATGGTGGATATAACAGCTGGTAAAAACAATGCAGTACTCACGGTGACAGAATTATAATTTATAGATTCCCTGCTCTCTGGCATTTATTTGAGCAAAAACATTAGCCCACGGTTTATACTGTGGGCTTTTTTAGTATATCTGGCCATAATTTCTCACCCTAAAAACGTCAGATTGTCCCCTATTAACCAGTAATAAATACCGACTCACCCCCGCTTTTACAACTATCTTTGCTTCAAACTTTAACTGAGTTAATACGAAGCGATAAAACCATATGAGCATGAAACAATTCTACACCATTTTTATATTCTTATTTTTGGCAGGCAACTTATTGGCCAAAGAAACAACTGTTACCACAGTTACCGAATTAAAAAATGCAATTAGCGCAGCCAATGCCGGGGATATTATATGGGTTTCGGGGGGCAGTTACATTATTTCAACATCTCCCGGAATTAATGTTACCCGCTCCGGCACAAGTGCCAACCCCATTAAATTGTTTGCGGTAGAAGGAACAAGGCCGGTTTTTGATTTCTCGGGCCAAACAAGAAACAGTTCATCAGCACGAGGCCTGGAATTAAAAGCCAGTTACTGGCATATTAAAGGCATCGATTTTTATGCTGCCGGTGATAATGGAATGATAATATCGAACGGTCACTACAACACTATTGAACATTGTCGCTTTTACGAGTGCAACGACACCGGCCTGCAAATTGACAATGGCTCATCGAACAATTTCATTCTTAATTGTGATTCATACTTTAATGCCGATATAACCAACGAAAATGCCGATGGCTTTGCCCCCAAACTTGGAGTTGGAAATTTTAATAAATTTCAGGGGTGCCGCGCCTGGCGAAATCTGGATGATGGTTTTGATGGCTACCTGCGAGGCGCCGATAACATTACAACCTATTACGAAGAGTGCTGGGTAATTCAAAATGGCTTTAATAAAGAGGGTGTAGCTGGCACCGGCGATGGGAACGGTTTTAAAACCGGAGGCTCCGACGATAAATTACTAAAGCACAATGCCATTTTAACCAGGTGCATAGCTATTGGGAACCGTGTAAAAGGTTTCGACCACAACAGTAACCGTGGCGATGTAACCCTTTACAATTGTGCAGCGACAGCCAATGGTACCAATATGGGTTTTGGTAGTACCAACCGGGTAAATCTGTTAACCATTAAAAATAGTGTGGTGGTAGGCGCAACGGGTAATTTGTTTGCTGCTACTTCCAATATTTCTCACAATAGCTGGGATAGCGGCGTAACAGCCAATTCGTCGGATTATGAGAATTTTACCAATTATTACGACCAGATGACTGCCTCCCGAAAAAGCGATGGCAGCTTACCCGAGGTGGCGTTTTGGAAGTTAGTATCAACCAGCGACCTTATTGATGCAGGCACCAATGTTGGGTTGGCTTTTTATGGCAACGCCCCCGATATTGGCCCCTTCGAATACAAGGATGTTTCTTCATCGGTATTCGACAAACTGCCAGTTGCTGAAGGAAGAGTTATATCAGTTAAGTATTACTCAATTACTGGCCAACCTGTCGACAAATACTACAAAGGCATCATTATTGTTCATAAAACCTATGAAAACGGCACAGTTGAAGTGGAGAAAGTTTTAACCAGGTAATAATTCAATAACAATAAACCAAAGAGGCTGTTTAAAAAGACCTTAGTGCGACTTTGTGATAACCTTTGAGTTCTTTGTGGTAAAACTTAAATAATTGAACCACAAAGGAAAACAAAGTAAACACAAAGGAGCACAAGGAAAGAAGATTGAATTTTATAACTTTTCAGACAGCCACTTTTTTTACTCTCCGCTTACAATTTCTAAAACAGCATCAACCCATTCCTCATCATCGTTTAAGCCCGGAACCAAAATAAGTTCATGGCCGCCATGTTGTTTAAACAGGTGATTGTAATCTTCAATTTCTACAATAGTTTCCAAACAATCGGCCACAAAGGCCGGTGCAACCACCAAGACACGCTTTGCTCCATTTTTTGCTAATTGCACAACAACCTCATCGGTAAATGGATCCAGCCAGTTTTCCGACAATCGCGACTGAAAACTAACAGTCGATTTTTCTGAAGATACGCATAGCTTTTTTAATAACAAACGGGAAGTTTCGTAGCAGGTTGCCTTGTAGCAAAAAGTACCGTGTGAAGGCATTTCGTTTTCACATACACACTTATTGCCAGGCATTTGCGGATGTGCTTTATTTATCTGCCGCATGGGTAGTCCATGGTACGAAAAAATAATATGGTCGAAAGCATCGGGGTTAAACACCCTAATTTTTTGAGCCAATACATTTATAAATGCAGGATGATTATAAAACTGTCCAACAATGCGAATGGCAGGAATTACTTCCCATCGGGAAATAATCTGAAACAGCTTATCAACCACCGAACCCGTTGTGGAGGAAGCATATTGAGGATACATGGGGAAAACAATTATCTCCTCTGCCCCATCATTTTTAATCTGCATTAAAACCGTTTGGAGCGATGGGTTGCCATAGCGCATGGCGCCATAAACTTTAACTCCGGAGCCAATCCTGCCTTGTAATTTAACAACCAAACTGTTTAAGTAATATAAAAGTGGAGAGCCGTTTTCAGTCCATAAGCGCCGGTATAAGCCGGTAGATTTATCCACTCGGAAGGGAATTATGATAAGGTTAACCAATATTCTCCTAAAAAGCCAGGGAATATCAATAACCCGTTTATCGTTTAAAAACTCAGTAAGGTAGCGGCGAACCATCCTTTTTTCAGGCTTATCGGGTGTACCCACGTTTACCAAAAGAAGTGCACGTTGCTTCATTTAAAATTAAATGCTATTATTGGAAAAAGGCTCTGCCATTAGAAGTGTTCAAAATGTTTGTATTTCTATTCAGTTTACAATAACGGACTCACCAATCGTGCAAACGATTCTTTGGTTTTTTCAATTACAGGGCGTTTGCTCCATTCTTCAAGGTAAATGGGTCGGCTATGGTTAAGGTCGTCCATAAAATCGCCTTTTAAGTTGAGCGATGTTTCATCGTCAAAAATAAATGCAGTCACTTCAAAATTCTGTTCAAAGCTTCTGAAATCCATATTGGCAGAGCCAATAACCGACACTACATCATCCACAATCATCACTTTTGAGTGCAGAAAACCTTTTTGATAAAAGTAAAATTTAACATCAGCCTCGAGCATCTCGCGAATAAAGGAGCGCGACGAAAGCAGGGTTACAAAAGCATCGCTGCGCTCAGGAATAATAATGCGCACATCTACGCCTCCCAATGCGGCCGTTTTTAATGCCAACAAAACACTTTCGCTGGGCATAAAATAAGGTGTGGCAATATAAACATACTTTTTGGCAGCTCCTATGGCCTGAAAAATCCCCATCATAATGGCCGGCCAATCGCTATCGGGGCCACTGGCTACAATTTGCACCATTTTATGGCCTACCGGACTTTTTACCGGAAAATATTTACGGTCGTGAATTTCTGTCTGGCTCACAAAAAACCAATCGGTTAGAAAAACTGTTTGAAGTGTATTAACGGCATCGCCTTCAATTTTTAAATGGGTATCGCGCCAAATACCATATTCGGCGCTGCCATTCATGTAACGATCGGCAATGTTAATGCCACCCAGAAAGCCGATATGGCCATCAATTACAATAATTTTCCGGTGGTTGCGATAGTTTACCTTGCTGGTAAGGTTTGGGAACCGAACCTGGAGAAAGGAATAAGCCTGAATGCCGGCATCCCACATCTCCTTAAAAAAAGGCTTTTTAAGTTCCCAGCTTCCCACATCATCAACAATAAGTCGCACTTCCACCCCCTCGGCAGCTTTTCGCTTAATAATATCTTTAATGATGCCCCCAATTTCATCCTCAGCAAAAATATAGTATTCCAAATGAATAAACGATGTGGCCGACTCCAGCGCTTTGATGATGGCCTCGAAAGTAGTTTTTCCGTTCTGAAGAACTTCAACATTGTTACCAATGGTAACCACGGCACTGCTGTTGTTGAGCAATAGAGTTATAAGACTGCGTTTCTCATCGATAAGCGGGTTTTCGAATATTTCGCTTTCCGACAACCGGGTTATTTGTTCGTGCGCCAGATTTGATAATGCATCGTGGTTACGAAGTCCCTTGCGGGCAATGATTTTTTCTTTGCGGAAATTTTGCCCAAAGAAAATAAAAAACACAAACCCAATTACCGGAAGTAAAATGAGAACCAATACCCACGAAATGGTTTTTACGGGATTCCTGTTTTCGAGTACGGTATAAACCACCACCACCAAAATACTGATGATGTAAATACCCAGAAGTACCGGGCTGACAATTTGGGTTATGTTGTGGAAAATGTCCATTAATATTTGTAAAGGTTTGGCGCTTCTCTAATTTACAAATTATTACGATATACAAACAGGTTGCTGTTGCCAAAATTTTCAACCTGTACGGGTACGCTGTTTATTTGGGGGGCCTTAACGCCCTTTACAAAAAACTGCTGTCCTTTAAAAACGCGGGCTTCGTCCCATAAATTCATATCAATAAATGCGCTGAGCAATTGGGCGCCACCCTCCACTATTACCGACTGAATTTGCCTTTTATAAAGCGTTTCAAGAATTACGTCAACAGGATTGGCAGCAGCACTCATCATTACTTTTTCGGCATTTTCGTAAATCCGCTCTTCACTGCTTGTAAACACCAGCGTTGGGGCTTCACCGTTAAACAACGCCAAATCTTGTGGCAATGTCCCTTTCCGGTCGAGCACCATACGTAACGGATGGCTTCCCGACCAATCGCGCACGGTTAGCGATGGGTTATCCTTTAGTGCCGTAATAGAACCAACCAATATAGCAGGCTCCCTGCTTCTCCACAAATGTACCATACGGCGGGCATACTCGTTGGTTATCCACGTAGGGCGATTGCTGGGCAAGTCTTCGCGGTCGATATCCAAAAAGCCATCAAGCGTTTCGGCCCATTTAAGAATAATGTAAGGTCGCTTTTGTTCATGAAAAGTAAAAAAACGCTTATTGAGTTCGCGGCTCTCTTTCTCCAAAATGCCTACCACAACTTCTGCCCCCGAAGCTTTGAGCATAGCTATGCCACGCCCCGAAACTTCCGAAAAGGTATCTGTACAGCCAACGACCACCCGTGGAATTTTTTTCTGCTGAATAAGCAACGCACATGGTGGCGTTTTGCCAAAATGGGCACATGGCTCCAAATTAACATATAAGGTTGATTCTTTAAGAAGCTCGTGATTTTTAACCGATTGTATGGCCCAAACTTCGGCGTGCGGACCACCGGCTTTACGATGGTACCCCTCGCCAATAATTTTGCCCTGATGCACTACCACCGCACCAACCATGGGGTTTGGCCAGGTTAAGCCTTCGGCCTGCCTCGCTAGCTCAAGGCAGCGATGCATAAAGGATTCGTGAAGCTTTTGGTTGGTTATTAATTCCATGCAATTTTAATAATCTCGATATTGCGATATTAAAGTACTATTTTTTGCTAAATTAGTGGTATAAACTTAAAGTGCAGTAAAAAGATTTATATTTAATAATTGCACACAAGCAAAAAACAGAGAACACGTCATCGTAATGACCATTTATTAGTATTTTTAGTCATCATGTTATCTAAATTTAGTATATTTGAAATAAAAAAATGATTAAAAGACATTTAGAACCAACTATCAGAAACAAAATTAATACCGGAAAAGCGATTGTGCTAGTTGGTGCCCGACAAGTTGGAAAAACCACTTTGCTAAAAAACATTCTTAACTATTTAGATTATTTATTCTTAGATGGAGATGACCCCACCGTAAGAAACCTGCTCTCAAACCCGAATACAGAACAGATTAGAACTATAATAGGCGATAATAAGCTCATTTTTCTCGACGAAGCTCAAAGAATACAGGGGATTGGATTAACTCTAAAAATTATTACAGACCAATTTAAGGAGGTTCAACTTCTTGTAAGTGGGTCATCATCATTCGACTTAGGCAATGAATTGAATGAGCCTTTAACAGGAAGAAAATGGGAATACGAACTTTTTCCTATATCCTGGGAAGAATATGAAGATAGTATTGGATTTTTAAAATCGGAACAACAGCTTGAAAATAGATTGCTCTATGGTTTTTACCCAGAAGTTATTAACAATCAAGGGAATGAAAAGGAAACACTGAAAAATCTTGTAAATAGCTACTTGTACAGAGATATATTAGCATTTTCTGATATAAGGAAACCCGAAGTTCTTGAGAAATTACTACAGGCATTAGCCCTTCAAATGGGTAGCGAAGTCAACTATAATGAACTTTCTCAAACTGTTGGAATAAATAAAACCACTGTTCAAAATTATATTAACATTCTGGAAAAAGGATACATTGTGTTTAGATTAAACAGCTTTAGCAGAAATCTCAGAAATGAAATTAAGCAAACCCGCAAGATTTATTTCCTTGATAATGGAATACGGAACATGATTATTGGGAACTTTAACCCATTAGAATTAAGGGTTGATAAGGGGGCACTTTGGGAGAACTTCTTGGTTTCTGAAAGATTGAAACAAAATAAATACAAAGAAAGTTACTCCAAAATGTATTTTTGGAGAAACCAACAGCAACAAGAAATTGATTTTATTGAAGAAAAAGAGGGTGAGATTAATGCTTATGAATTCAAATGGAATAAGAAAAAGATAAAGTTTCCGGAAAAGTTTATAACAACTTATAATGCCAAAACACATTCGATTGACAGAAGTAATTTTAGAGAATTTGTAAAAATAGCCGGCGTATAATAGTCAATTAACCAACGCCGTGCTCTCGGGTACCGTGGCCGAACTGGGTGGCGGCAAATTTGCCAATGGCGCCATTACCGGTGCGTTTGCCATGATGTTTAATGAGTTGAAGCACCTTAATGCCAAACAATTAAAAATCATTTCAGTGCTTTTAATATTGATAGCGCTTTTGTTATTGCGAAGTTACCAGTTGAGTTTTCATTAAATTTAAACAGATAGATAATTATATCAGAGGCTAAACAAAGAGCTTTACCAGTGCCTGTGCAAAGACTCGCATCATACTATATTTCAGCAATATACCATTGATGCATAGTTCGAATTCTTTATGGTTTTCACTTCCCCTTCTCGATTATAACACAGATTATTAAGTCGTTAACGGCTTTAGATTCGTCTATTTCAGACAGTTATTTTAACCGGATACGATTACGAGAAAAGATTCGAACAACAATTTGTGATAGGCAGGTTGCCAATTGAACAGACAATAATCCCGACTCAAAAAAAGTAGTGCGGCACTTCCAGATTTATGCGGAGCACTAAAGGAAATTTTTAATTCTCCATAATGAAAACATAAGATATTCGAAATAATTGAAATTCAGATAACCTTAGGCAAACAGGATACGAGTAAGCCGGGAATGGATTTGCGGCAAATATTAATATCTATCCGGACGACGCAAAATAAAATAGATTTATCAGTTGCCATAGGCTTTCTGTGGCAATAACTTTATTCTCATTAGACTAAATTTTAGACGTATTCTACAGTTTGATTTAAAAAAAGTAATCGTCCATCTTACAAGTTCCGATCAGAAGTCATCTTTTCCTTGAATAATATATCCAAACAGTAAGCATACTTCAGAATAGATTTAGAAGTAATCTATAATTAAACTTCGCTTAACGGCAGTTCATTTACAAAGCGATTACTTCAAAATCTGACAGTAGTTCCTTAAATATATCTGAAAAAGTAAGGCAAACTAATGTCAATCAACTTAATCACAGGAAATGTATCGCCCTCAGTTAAAACGTTTGAAACAGGTCGTTTGTCTGTTCAATAGGTTTTAGATTATCCCATCATCAAACAAATATTTATTAATTGTTAATTCAACAAATGATGACGAGAAACAAGTTGTTAAAAAAACTATTGCCGATAGGCATTAGAAGATGGGTATTTATTGGATTGTTACAATGTTTTATTGTACAAATAAGTGGTGCAGTTGAAGCAATATCCATTAACCCTGAGAATAATGTTGACAATCAAAGTCAGATTGTTATTACTGGTAAAGTAACCGATGAAGAAGGTTTCCCCATACCGGGAGTATCAGTTTCTTTTAAAGGATCTGTAGGTGGAACCGTTACCTCAGTTGATGGAACATACCAGATAATTAAAACTGAAAAGGACAAAGTTTTAGTGTTTTCCTTTATTGGTTTAGAGACCAAAGAAGTAGAGATTATGGACCAGTCGGTAATCAATATAACTATGATTGAGTCAACGACACTCTTATCAGAAGTAATTGCCGTTGGCTATGGAAACCAACAAAAGGCAGATATAACAGGGGCAGTCTCATCGGTAAAAAGTGATGGTTTTAATAAAGGTATTATTAACTCGCCCGGACAATTACTTCAAGGGAGGGTTTCCGGGGTAAATATTACAACCTCCAGTGGAGCGCCGGGTAGCGATCAGCAAATTATAATAAGAGGACAAGGCAGCATAAGACAAGGAACAGGGCCATTATTTGTTATTGATGGATTCCCTGTAGGACTTGCCGGTACTGGTGCCGATACCAGTCCGTTAAATTTTTTAAACCCTGGCGATATTGAGTCCATTGACGTATTGAAAGATGCGTCCGCCACAGCAATTTATGGGTCCAGAGGTGCCAATGGTGTAATTATTATTACCACAAAAAAGGGGAAAGCCGGCGATACTTCGGTTAGTATTGTATCTAACGTTGGCATTTCTAATCTTTCAAAGAAGATTCCGGTTTTCAGTGCTGATAAATTCCGTGAGAAAATAATAGAAATCGGTGGCAAGCTTGAAGATCGTGGAGGAAATACAGATTGGCAGGACGAATTAACACGCCAGGCCTGGACCATCGATCAAAATTTAGTAGTAAGCGGCGGAACCGATAAATTCAGTTACAGAGCATCATTTGGGTATCTTGATCAGGAAGGAATTGTTATTAATACCGGGTTAAAACGCTATAGTGGTCGCGTAAATGCCAATCAGAAACTAATTGATGGAAAGTTAAATATTGAGTTTAACTTGAATTCAACAGTAGAGAAAAGTGAAGATGCCCGATCTTCATCCCTGGTTTCGCAGATGTTAGATTTTAACCCAACATATTCGGCTCGTGATGAGAATGGAGATCCGATGAAGTATCCTGATCTTATGAATCCGCTTATTGCGGCCAATTTATACCGTACTTACGGGGAAAGTCGCCGAATGTTATTCAATGTTGCTCCATCGCTTGAAATAATTAAGGGCCTTACCTATAAAGTAAATTTTGGTTATGAGAATCGCTCAAGCGATATAGATGATCAATCCACACCAAGCGTTGACCCATATGAAAAAGGGCGTCTTGTGCAAAGTTTTTCAAATGGAACCAACATGTTGGTTGAAAACTATCTAACCTATTCTTTTAAAAGCAGTAGTCATCAGTCTTCTATTTTAGCCGGACATTCGTATCAGGAGACTTTTGACAGGTGGAGAAGCTGGAGTATTGATCAGTTTCCGGTTAATGGGGTTGACCCACGCTACAATCCGGGGTTAGGCCAGGTTATAGATCTTGTAAACAATCAACCTCAAGGTTGGGCCATCATTAATGAATTACAATCATTTTTTGGACGAATAAATTATAGTTATGCCGGAAAATACATGTTTACAGCAACTGTGAGGGCAGATGGGTCTTCAAAATTTGGTGATAACAATAAATATGGTGTTTTCCCATCTTTCGCAGGTGCCTGGCGGCTTTCTGAAGAATCCTTCCTGCAAAGCTCAATTGTTAGTAATCTAAAAGTTAGAGCTGGATGGGGAAAAACCGGTAATCAGGAAATCCCCTCAAAAATTACACAGGCATTGTATTCAACTCGTGTATCTGGAACAACGAGCTATCCTTTATACGATTCCGGAGCCTATCCGGCAGGAACCACCTTTGTGCGTTTAGCTAATCCGGACATTCAATGGGAAGTATCAACTCAAACAAATTTAGGTTTAGACTTCGGTTTATTTGATGGAGTCATTTCGGGAACTGTTGATTATTTTCATAAAGTCTCAGACAATATCCTACTTGAAGTGGTGCCCTCAGATCCAATACAACCAGCAACCACTTACTGGACAAATGTTAAGGACATGAAAATAACCAATAAAGGTTGGGAAATAGCTGTTGATTATCAACGTAAAAAACCTTTTGGAATATCCTATTCAGTGGGGGGTAGCCTAACCTTGCTTGACAATATGGTGAAAGGTTCACCTTTTACAGTACTAACTACCGGTTCTGCCTCCGGATCCGGGCTTACAGGAGCTACCATAAATGGAATAGTAAACGGATACCCAGTTGGCACATTTTATATGAGGAAATTTTTGGGAATTGGATCTGATGGGCTTTCTGTATTTGCTGAATCAGATGATAGCGGTCGTATGGTGGTTGGTAGTTCCTTACCGGATGTGCTATATAGTTTTTATCTGAATCTCGATTATAAAAGGTTTTCACTTTCCATGAATTTCAATGGTGTTTCAGGAAATAAAATATACAATAATACGGCAATGAATAAATTTTATAAAGCTCTACTTGCCAACTCCCGAAACACTACCGATAAAGCTCTTGAATATCCGGAAGAGAGCATTGCCAACTCATCCTCTGTATCGACTCGGTACTTAGAAAATGGTTCATTTCTTAGACTCAATAATGCTACGTTAGGATATCGCTTTAACGTTCAATCTCTAAAAGTTGTTAAAGATTTACGATTATCTGTAACAGGTCAGAATCTGTTTGTAATCACAAACTATTCAGGTTTTGACCCGGAAGTAAATCAAGACAGGTCGGTAAATGGGATTAAGTCTTCCGGAATTGATTTAAATGGGTATCCTAAGGCCCGAACCTTTGTTTTCA
>CALEUX010000129.1 GCA_937920475.1 uncultured Marinilabiliaceae bacterium | reverse complement strand
AACGCTTTCTCTTTCCTGAAGTGCGTCTAAAACAACTTTGGTTTTAAACTCCGGGGTGAACTTTCTTTTTGATTTCATAACAACAAATTTAAGGTTTAAATAAATCTTAAATTGCTGTCCAAATTTTGGGGGTAACTATAGCTGCGGTGGAATGATTTGAAACGAACCGCAAAACCACACGAGAGGACTCGTGCGGCAGCGGCTTTTTTACTTGTATTTTTTATAAAGGTTCAGGAAGTCACCCAGTTCCAGGTCTAAATCTTCACGAATAATCTTACGTATGAGACCTTTGGGCAAATCCTGGTTTTTGTGAACCGGAATAGTAGTTACCCGGCCATCAGAATGTTTTAACCTGTGGTGCGAGCCATTAACCCGTACAACAATAAAACCAATCGTTTTCAGGAAATTAATGAAATCTTTACCAGAAATAACAGGTAGTTGGGGCATAGCTCATATTTTAAACAGCAGCCGATTTAACCGAAACCTGCATTTCCCTAAACCCAACGAAACGGTTTATCTCGGAAACCTTCTCTTTTTCTTCTTCAATACACATATCAATTACTTCTCTGATATTGGCCAATGCTTCATCAATAGTTTTGCCATAAGAGTGACAGCCCTTAAAAACAGGGCAACTTACGATGTAAACATTATCTTCGTCTTGTTCAACAAGAATTGGAAGGTGTAATATCTTATCTTTTGTTTTCATCTGTTTATAATTTGTTTTTTATGGTCAGATAGCCTTTCCACGCTGCGGAACAGGCTGTCCCGACTTATCGGGAGAACTCGCATGATGAATTGGTTCCGCCGATTTTCAATTTAGTGGTGTTTGTCCGCCATTGGGGATTTTCGTTAAAATGATAATCATACTACAAAAAATTGAATTTATAAATCAAATATAGCAAAAAGGGTTAGCTAAAACAATCAGAAACAAACATTAAAGCCTGAATTTGTTGAATAGATTGAGGGTGTCTAAAAAGTCAGAGTCACCCTCATAACGAAAAACTCCGGTAGCTTGTTACATCCTTTCAGGAACATCAACACCAAGCAACCACATGGCTTTTCGAATGGTATTACCAACGGCCATACACAACGAAAGTCTTACATTGCGTAAATCTTCATTTTCTTCAAACAAAATTGGGCTTTCGTGGTAAAATTGGTTGTACTCTTTGGCCAAATCGTACACATAATTGGCTATAAGTGCCGGACTAAACGAATTACCGGCTTCCATCACTACATTGGAAAAATTCGAAATGGTTCGGACTAAGTTATTCTCTTTATCGTTGAGCGACACATTAACAGGCGCAGTTCCACTCCATGCAATTCCTTTTTCAGTTGCTTTACGGAAAATTGATTGAATCCGGGCGTAGGTATATTGAATAAACGGGCCTGTATTGCCATTAAAATCAATAGATTCGCGTGGATTAAAGGTCATGTTTTTTCGCGGGTCAACCTTCAGCATAAAATATTTAAGCGCACCCAGTGCAATAATACGGTAAACATTTTCGGCCTCTTCGTTGGTATAGCCATCCAGTTTGCCTAATTCGCGCGACATCTCGCGGGCGGTGTTCACCATTTCACGCATCAGGTCGTCGGCATCAACCACGGTTCCTTCCCTCGATTTCATTTTACCTTCGGGAAGTTCCACCATGCCATAGCTAAAATGCACCAAATCTTTTCCCCATTCAAAACCCAATTTATCCAACACCAGCGACAACACCTTAAAATGATAATCCTGCTCGTTACCAACAACATAAACCATTTTGTCAATCTGGTAATCATCGAAACGCAATTTGGCTGTACCAATATCCTGAGTCATATACACCGATGTTCCATCGCTTCTCAGCAGCAGTTTCTCATCAAGTCCTTTATCTGTTAAATCGACCCACACACTGCCATCGTCTTTCTTATAAAAGAAGCCCTTTTCAAGTCCGGCCAGCACCATTTCTCTGCCGGTGGAGTATGTTTGCGATTCGTAGTAAATTTTATCAAAATCAACCCCCAGGGCTTTGTAAGTTTCGTTAAAACCGGCATATACCCACTCATTCATCATTTCCCATAAGCCAACCACTTCGGCATTGCCAGCTTCCCATTGACGCAACATCTCGCGGGCCTCAGCCATCAGAACCGATTGCTTTTCTGCCTCTTCTTTCGAAACTCCCTGATTAACCAAGGTATTAATTTCCGATTTCAGCTCCTGGTCAAATTTAACGTAATAGTCGCCAACCAAATGGTCGCCCTTTTTACCGGTCGATTCCGGCGTTTCTCCATTACCCCACTTTTTCCATGCCAGCATCGATTTGCAGATGTGAATACCCCTATCGTTTACAATATTGGTTTTAACAACCCTATACCCGTTGGCATGAGCAATGCGCGATAATGAGTAGCCCAGCAAATTGTTTCGGATATGCCCTAAATGCAATGGTTTGTTGGTATTAGGCGATGAATATTCAATCATCATTTGTGGCGAATGCTGATTTACCGACATAAACCCAAAATCAGTATCGGTATTAATAGCATTTAATTTTGAAATCCAGTAATCGTGTGAAAGTGTGAGGTTTAAGAAACCCTTTATCACTTCAAAAGAGTCGATGGCCGGAAGTTTTTCTAGTATAAAGTTTCCAATATCATTGCCAGTATCCTCGGGCTTTTTACCCGAAACTTTCAACAAAGGAAATACTACCAATGTAAAATCTCCATTTTGGTCTTTACGGGTTAATTGAACCTGAATAATATCAGGATTAATATCGTGTTTGTATAATTCTTTTATTGCCTGTATGGCTGCTTCTTTAATCTGATTTTCGATGGCCATTGCTTATTGTTCTTTATTTTAATAAAACATACAAAGATATAGAATCTGTTTAAATTTAGAAGTAAGATGTTCAAATGCTGCCTCAATACAAGGGATTCTGTTAATTTTAAATCGAATCAATGCAAGAAATTGCCTAAATTAATCTTCTGCTTTTTCAATATATATCTGCGATATCGTAAAGTTTTGCAGATATTTAGATTTAAAGCATATTTTTGCAGAAACATTATGCAAAACCGCTATAGCTCAGCGTAAATCAGCGTTTTAATCGGCGAATATCTGCGAGAAAATTAAACGGAATCTCAACTATAGTTACCCCCAAAATTTGGACAGC
>CALEUX010000128.1 GCA_937920475.1 uncultured Marinilabiliaceae bacterium | reverse complement strand
AATTTATTCTCCATCCAAAATATATCTATCTGATTATTAGATAAACATACTGTATTTCAACGCAGAAAAACAAGGATAAATGTCTGGTTTTAAGTGAATTAAAGCACTTTTCTTTAGTGTAATTTTAATGCGTTTGCCCTGCAATCTGGCTGAAACAGCTTTCTATGTTAAAAAAGGGAAGCAATACGAAATCAGGTGGTTTACTCCAGCGGTTGAGGTTGATTTATGTGGTCATGCTACATTGGCAGCAGCTTTTGTTTTGTTTAATTATGAAGGGTTTAAAGGTAATAATATTGATTTTTTATCGCCACGAAGCGGTGCTTTATCAGTTAAAAAAGAAAATGATTTTTTAACATTGAATTTTTCTGTCGATAAAATCCATGAAATTGAAGATTTTGATGCGCTGGCTGCAGGTTTTAATGAGCAACCTCTCAAAGTATTCAGAGGCAGTACCGATTATATGCTGGTGTATGAAGCTGAGAATCAAATTTTAAAGTTACAACCAGATTTAACAAAGGTTGAAAAAGTGAAAACTCGTGGAATCATTGTTACAGCCCCGGGCAAAGAGGTTGATTTTGTTTCCAGATTTTTTGCACCCCAATCGGGAATACCCGAAGACCCGGTAACCGGTTCGGCGCATACAACATTAACCCCATATTGGAGCAGGCGGCTTGGGAAGAATGCACTTACTGCCCAACAACTATCGGCTCGGGGCGGATTTATTAAATGTACCAATTTGGGCGAAAGAATAGAAATCAGTGGTAAAGCAAGATTATATATGTTGGGGGAGCTTGCATTATAGTGGCTTTTATAATATTCCTGAAGTAGCTGATTTAATATAGTTTACTGATTTAATTAAAGACTATAAGGAGTTTAGACCTGTCTGCCGACAGGTAGGCCTGTCTACTTCAGACAGACAGATAAGATTTAAAAGATAAAACAAACTTGTCTTTGCCAGCAAGAAGGCATAGTTGACACAATAATCACGGCTTGAATTTATTAACCTCTTTTGTTTTCCAATTCCGATTCTCGCCATTCCACGATGTTCCAACTCCTTTTCTCTTCGAGTCTTTAAGTCTTGTGTCTTATGTTTTAACATTTTAAGTTATAAAATTTTATACAGCTACTTTAATGCTTCGCTGGTTTTATTTTGTAAAAAATGATAGATTTTTATTAACATTGTACCCGTTTTGGGGCGTGTTTTATTTCAGAATGTAATTCTTTAAACCCCTTCCGATTAGCAATATAGTAATCCACCAGGTTATTACAGTTGTTGAATACCTTTCTGATTTTTCAGGAAGTGGATGGTTTGCAGTATTATCTTCCGGTAAGCTATAATGCCCAATGCTCAGAAAACTAAATATTTAACTCTTCTAATCCCCTAATTTTATGCCTAAACGGGACGACATTCACAAGATTCTTATCATTGGCTCAGGGCCTATTGTTATTGGACAAGCCTGCGAGTTCGATTATTCAGGAACACAGGCTTGCAAAGCATTGCGGTCGCTTGGTTACGAAATTGTATTGGTTAATTCGAACCCTGCAACCATTATGACAGATCCTGAAATGGCCGATAATACTTATATCGAACCATTAAATGAATATGCACTAACCGAGATTATTAAAAAAGAGCGTCCCGATGCGTTGTTGCCCAACCTTGGAGGCCAAACAGCTTTGAACCTGTCACTTGATTTGGCTAATAAGGGAATCCTTGATAAATACAATGTAAAAGTTATTGGTGTAAACCTTAAAGCCATTGAAAAAGGGGAAGACCGTACGGAGTTTAAAAAATCGATGGAGGCTCTGGGTATAGAAATGGCGCGCAGCAAAGCGGTTTTCACTGTTGAAGATGCTGAAAAAGTTGCTGAGGAATTGGGGTATCCGGTGGTAATTCGTCCGGCATACACAATGGGAGGCACAGGTGGCGGATTGGTTTACAATGTTGAGGAGCTTAGAACCATAGCTGCCCGTGGCATTGCTGCCAGTATGATTAACCAGATTTTGGTGGAAGAGTCGGTTTTGGGTTGGGAGGAGCTGGAACTGGAAGTGGTACGCGACCAGAAAAACAAGATGATAACCGTTTGTTTTATCGAAAATGTCGATGCCATTGGTGTGCATACCGGCGATTCGTTTTGTACTGCCCCCATGTTAACCATATCGACCCAATTACAGGAAAGGTTGCAGGATTATGCCTACCGCATTGTTGAAAGCATTGGTGTTATTGGTGGTACCAATGTTCAGTTTGCACACGACCCCAAAACCGGACGTGTGGTTGTTATCGAAATAAACCCGCGTACATCACGCTCATCGGCATTGGCATCTAAAGCAACCGGATTCCCAATTGCTCTGATTTCGGCCATGCTGGCTTGTGGTCTTACACTTGATGAGTTACCCTATTGGAGAGAGGGTTCTCTTGATAAATACACGCCCTGGGGCGATTATGTGGTAGTAAAATTTGCTAAATGGGCTTTCGAAAAATTTGAAGGACTTCAGGATAAACTGGGAACCCAAATGCAGGCAGTAGGTGAGGTGATGAGCATTGGTAAGAATTATAAAGAAGCCTTCCAGAAAGCCATCCGCTCGCTCGAAACAGGTCGGTACGGATTGGGTTTTGCCAAAAACTTTAACCAGCTTCCGCTCGACGAATTGATGCTGAAACTTACTTTTGCCAGCAGCGAAAGGCAATTTATAATGTACGAGGCGTTGCGTAAAGGTGCTACGGTTGAACAATTAGCTGCTAAAACTTATATAAAAGCCTGGTTTATTGAGCAAATGAAAGAGTTGGTTGACCTTGAGGAGAAAATCCTATCGTTTAAAGGTTTGCATGTCCCCGATCAGTTGTTTATTGAAGCCAAGAAAGATGGTTTTGCCGATAAATATCTGGCCAAATTATTAGATATTCCCGAACTGGAAATCAGAAACCGCCGTTTGGCGCTTGGATTAGACGAGGCCTGGGAAGCTGTTCCCGTGAGTGGCGTGGAGAATGCAGCTTATTATTATTCAACATATAATGCGCTCAACCAGGTTAAGGTTGATGATGAAAAGAAAATCATGGTACTTGGTGGAGGTCCAAACCGTATTGGACAAGGCATTGAGTTCGATTATTGCTGCGTACATGCAGCCTTTGCCATTCGCGATGCCGGTTTTGAATCCATTATGGTAAACTGCAACCCCGAAACGGTTTCAACCGATTACGATACATCAGGAAAGCTTTATTTTGAGCCGCTAACTGTTGAAGATGTTTTAAGCATTTACCATAAAGAAAAGCCCGATGGGGTGATTTGTCAGTTTGGCGGACAAACACCTTTGAATATTGCGTCTGAATTGCAGCAAAACGGCGTAAAAATTATTGGTACATCACCTGAAACCATCGATCTGGCCGAAGACCGCGACCAGTTCAGGAAAATAATGGAAAAGCTTAATATTCCCCAGCCTGAATCAGGAATGGCCAGTATCGAAGACGAAGCCATTGATATTGCCAGTCGCATTGGTTATCCTTTAATGGTTCGCCCATCGTATGTATTGGGTGGCCGCGGTATGAAAATAGTACTCGATGAAGCCATGTTGCGACAATATGTAAAAGCCGCGTCTGCTGAGGTTTCACCCGACAGGCCTTTACTGATTGATAAGTTTTTGGAAGATGCCATTGAAGCTGAAGCCGATGCCATTTCTGATGGTAAAGATGCTTTTGTTCCTGCAGTTATGCAACATATTGAGTATGCAGGTATTCATTCGGGCGATTCGGCTTGCGTTATTCCTCCGGTTATTATTACCGATGAGCAGATTAAAACCATTGAAGAATATACCCGACGTATTGCCATTGAGATGAAAGTGGTGGGGTTGATGAATATTCAATATGCTATTTACGAAGGTGTTGTGTATATTTTGGAGGCCAACCCACGAGCCTCACGCACAGTACCATTGGTATCGAAAATATGTAACATTCCCATGGCCAAAATAGCTACGGAAATAATGTTGGGTAAGAAACTGGCCGATTTTAAACTTAAAAAGCCCGAATTTTCGCACTTCGGGGTTAAAGAAGCGGTGTTTCCATTTAATATGTTCCCCGATGTAGATCCGGTTCTGGGCCCTGAAATGCGCTCAACAGGAGAAGTTTTAGGGATGGCTGATTCGTTTGGTTTGGCATTCTTTAAATCGCAGGAAGCAACAAAACTGAAGCTTCCGATTCAAGGCAAAGTTTTGATTACCATTGCCGACCGTGACAAGGATAAAATTATTGATGTGGCAAAGAATTTCGTAAACCTAGGCTTTGACATTGTTTCAACTTCCGGAACCAAAAAGTTTCTGGCCAGTCATGGCATCGAAGCCGAAGAAGTGCTTAAAGTGCACGAAGGGCGTCCCAATATTGTTGATTTGCTTAAAAATGGCGAAATAACACTGGTTATTAACACGCCTGCCGGCAAGCAAAGCGAGTTCGACGATTCTTACATCCGGAAAAGCGCCATTAAACACAATATTTTGTACATAACCACCACTGCAGCAGCGCGTGCAGCCACAGCAGGCATTAAAGAGCGTTTGAATGGAAACTACAAAGTAAAATCGCTTCAGGAGTACCATAAAGGTATTGTTTGGTGATTTTTAAGTAAGTTTAAATATTAACCATCTCAAAAGTTGTGAATGAAGTTTACAATTTTTTGAAGTCAATTATAGATTAGTATGTGTATTTTGATGTCCAAGTGGTATTGATTAATAATAAAAAAATATAATAAAACAAACTAAAATTGACGAATGTGCGTATTATGGTTATTAATTAAATATTTTTGAGTATGAAATTATTTGGTGCGTTGATTTTAGGGCTGGTTTTATTGATTTCTTGCTCTAAGGAGAATGTCGCTTTCGACCAGGAAGAAAATCAAAACGATAATTTGGATGAATCTTTTTTATCGGGGGGAGCTTTGGGCATTGCCTCCAATTATGTAAACGATGCAGGCATTGAAAACAATCCATTTGTATTAGCGGTAGAAAATTTTGAAACGGGTCAGGTAACCATTCCAACCCAAGAAGACCGATATAAGAAAAATGTTAAAGTAGTTATGTCTCCGGCTTTAAATGGTAAGTATTCGGGAGAGCATTCGTGGGCCAGTGGAGTTGAGGGCCCCACTTGTCGGTTCACCATTCCGGCAAAAGCGCACGTTGGTGAAAAACCTACCTATTTTGTGCGTATGTATTTCCGATTCGATAGCAGTTTCCATCCCGGAGATGGCATGGAGCCAATCGGTGTGAAAGGATTTGGCATATACAATGAATCCGCTTCAACCAGCGAGCCCTGTAATGGCAAAAACTGGTATTCAGTAGCCTGTCAGTTTACTGGTTGGGGACCTTCGGCTAAAAGCGATGCCAATAATAAGTACCTCTGGTTTGGGCATATGTATAGTTATAGTCCACAAGCTGCTAATGCAAAAGCTGCAAAAGGTGAAATAAAACTGACGAACTTTGGCGATGGCATACCATCTTATAGATTCTCAATTTACAGCAATCCGTATTTCTATATCAAATTCGACCAATGGTATTGTTATGAGGTTGGACTATATTTAAATAACCCGGGAAAAAGCGATGGTGAAGCCAAATTTTGGATAAACGGGGTTTTACAATCGCACGCCACCAACCTGCGATTCAGAGATATTGAAGATTTAAAACCGCAAACCGTACATCTGAATTTACACCGCACAACACCTAATTTCCCTCATACCATGAAACGGTACGTGGATAATATTGTAATTGCCACCAGGTACATTGGACCTATGAAGGGGAAATGATGGGTGTTGATGATTTGATGTTTAGATATTTATAACTTATTCTATCCAACTATCCTGATTTTAGAAAGTTTCTAAACTGGTAAATAGGTATGCTTCCCAAATTCTTAATTGCATAATATTTTAAAGATAAAAGAGGCTGTCTCATAAGTTTTTTTAAGGCTCTGAAAATTGAGTATTTGAAAAACTACTCGGGTAGGAGTACGAATAAAAAGAGGGTGTCTCTGACTTTTGAGACACCCTCTTTCTCGAGCGGAAAACGGGACTCGAACCCGCGACCCTCAGCTTGGGAAGCTGATGCTCTACCAACTGAGCTACTTCCGCTTGTATTCTATAAAACTTCAGTTACGATAACTATAGGTGAACGCAAATTTAACGGCTTTCTTTAAAACTGCAACATACTACTTATAAAAAATCACTATTGTCCGGTAAAAAATACATTCTTCGTTTAAGTGCTCTCCCGATGAATCGGGATTACTTTTTTTATTCATTCGTGTTTTCTTTTTAAGGCATTCATGATCCGCTTCGCTCC
>CALEUX010000127.1 GCA_937920475.1 uncultured Marinilabiliaceae bacterium | reverse complement strand
AATGTGAAAAAGTTTCAGTTTTGGCATCAAATAAGTTTAAGCCACTGTGTGTTCCAATCCATATTTTCCCCTCGTAATCGCATACTATGGAATAAACTTTATTATGAGAAATGGTTGCAGGGTTACCTAAAATCTGGCTGTAATTTCTGAATTGACCGGTTTTATGATTATACCGGTAAACGCCATTTCCATCGGTAGCCAGCCACAAATTACCATCAAAATCTTCACAAACCGATCTTATAAAATTACTCCGTCCCCATGGTATGTGGGAATGGCTGTTGCGCACCCACTCGGCCTTACCCAATTGTCTGTTGTAAAGTAAAAGCCCGAAAGAAGTGCCTATCCAGAAGTTTTGATTGCTGTCTTCATAAAAAGCATAGGTGGTTCCATTGAACCGAATAATTGAACCGGTATCGTCTTTGGCAGCTATAAATCTTACGTTATCACGTCTGTCAATTTCTACTTTAGCAAATCCCCCATAATAACCAACCCAAAGTTTACCTGATTTATCTAAAAAAAGAGCCCTGATGGAGTTGTTCTGCAAATGATCGTTACCAATATTGCCCGAATCAAAATGTTTGACATTGCCTGTAACAGCATTAATATAATTCAGGCCCTGATTTCTGAATCCAATCCAAATATTGCCATGGGAATCTTCACTTATGGCCCTAACATCGTTGCTGTGAATGGTATTTGCAACTGACGGATTGTTCATATACCTGAAAATATGCTGTTTATAGGGAACGTACTTTGCTAGCCCGCTAAATCGGGTTCCTATCCATAAAACACCTTCGTTATCGGTGTACAATGAAATAATCTGGTTTCCGGGAATGCTGCTTTCGTCGTTCACATTATTGACAAAAAAATCTGATATATTTAAAGTGCCATCCTTTTCGTTTATTTTTATAAGTCCCGATTGAGTACCAACCCAAAATTCACCCTTTTCCCTCTGACAAATCGTATTATATTGAATGTTATTGGGCAATTCATTGGGAAAGCTGTTGTTACTTAATTTGTAAATTTCTTTTAAATGGCTATTATTATCGATGTTAAAACAAGTGATGTGACTGTCGCTTACCATCCACAACCTGCCCTCTGCATCTCCTGTAATTTGACGCACCACTCCACCGGTTAACGGCAATGGCCAGCTATGTTTTACGGCCAACTGATTGTTTTCTATGGTAACCAATTGAAGCCCTTCAGATGTAGAGAGCCACACCTCTCCATCCTGATGGCTAAAACTAAAAACAGAATGAATATAGTTGGCAGCTAACCCATGCCGGGTTGAGAATGATAGAATTCGATCTTCATTTACAATAAAAACATTTAAACCATTTGTGGTTCCAATGAAAACATAATTGCCTGATAACCTGATACTCGTAATATCGTTGTCCGACAAAGAATTGGAGGAATTTCCATCGGACAGGTAATTCTTAAAAATTAGACGTTTAGTATCAAAAACCGAAAAACCGCTACCGGTAGTGCCTACCCACAGTTTATCATCGGCTCCCGAAGCTAGAGTTACTGTTATATTTGAACTGATTCCTCTCAAATTTCCGGGGTCCGGCTTAAATGCAATAAATTGATAACCATCAAACCGCGATAATCCATCATAAGTGGCAACCCAAATGAATCCTTTTGAATCCTGATTAATACTGAAAATTGAGTTTTGTGGCAACCCATTTAAAGTTGAAAATCGTTCAAAATTGGCCGACGACTGTCCAAATAAAGATATATGATATAACCAGACCAATAAAAAAAGTACTTTATAACGTACCAACAACACCTTATTTACCTTACTTATAACAATAGATTTCAACATCAACACAATGTTAGCTTAAACAATAAATTACCACCATAATTCCTTTAGCACTCTTCCCATTTGGCACAAATTCAAAGTTAACAATTAATTATTTTAACTCACCGTTATAATTGATCCCTTTAAATTATGCAGATTTATTTATCTTTGAAACGAGCAGGTATGATGGCATAATTTAAATAGTATGCCAAACTTTGTAATTATTAGTATCTGTTTAAATTTAGTTTTCTGGTTTTATTAAAGAATCTTAGAAGTTTAGATATTAGACAGAAAGACGTGTCCCGGTTTTTCGGGAAAAGACTTAATAGAAATTACAGACAAATAAGCAGTTAAGTTATTTTGCTTATTTTAAGCATGTTACTTTTTGTGTCTTTTGTCTTATGTCTAAGAAATATTTTTAAACTTAGTTAATCGTACAATAAAGAGTTGACATCCATGCTCTTCAAAGTTACTTTAAAACAATTATTTACTGATAAATAACTGTATATGCAAATTATTAGGTTTGCCGCACTGGCATTATTTCTTATTCTATTTTCATGCAATCAAAAACTAGTACATAGGATAGAAAATCATTATATGATAAGGGTCGATTCTACTGTTGGTGTGGACTCTGCATTAATGAATTATATAAAACCTTTCCGCGATTCAATAGAAGGAATTATGGCTGATGTAATTGGCACAAGTCCAAAACCGCTTATCGCGAAAAAGCCCGAAAGTGAATTATCAAACTTTGTGGCCGATCTGGTTTTCGAGGCAGGGAAACAATTTTTAAAAGAACAAAACATAACCGATGGAGATGTGTTTTGTATTATAAACATCAGAGGCTTAAGAGCACCAATGCCTCAGGGTGAAATTACAACCCGTAGCATTTTCGAAATAATGCCATTTGAAAACCAGCTTGTGGCAGTTAAAATGAATGCCGAAAATCTCCATCTGCTTTTTGAACATATTGCCAAATCGGATGGCGATGGATTGTCGGGTGCATCATTTACACTTAAGAACGAAGAGGCTTACGACATCCACATTGGCGGTAAACCCATCGATGAAAACAAAACATATTGGGTTATAACTTCTGATTATCTGGCCGATGGTGGCGATAGTTACAACGTATTTAAAAAATCTGATACACATTTGGTGTCCGATAAAAAGGTAAGAGAGCTTATAATTGAACATATTAAAGAATTAACAAGCCAAAATCGTGCTGTTGAGCCTGATAAAACTCCACGAATTACCACAATTTCAAACTAAATGGTCGTGCAGATGTTATTTAAATAGCAAAAACCTATTACAAATGCAAAACAGAAGAAATTTTCTTAAAACTGTCATAACCGGTTCGGCCTTTTTAGTTCTGCCAATGAGAGCTGGTGCATTCTTTAAAAATTCATCCACCAGAATTACCCTTTTACATACCAATGATGTTCACAGCCAAATTGATCCTTTCCCTAAAAATCATGGCCGTTTTGCCGAATTGGGCGGATTTGCACAACGAGCTGCATTGGTTAATAAAATCAGATCGGAAAACGAGCATGTGTTATTGCTCGATTCGGGCGATATATTTCAGGGAACGCCCTATTTTAACTATTATGAAGGGAGCCTTGAATTTAAACTCATGTCGAAAATAGGTTACGATGCTGCTACATTGGGTAATCATGAATTCGATAATGGCATTGAGAGTCTGAACCGTCAGTTAATTCATGCTAAATTCCCATTTATTAACTGCAATTACGACTTTACAGGTACTTTATTGGAAGGAAAAATTGCGCCGTATAAAATCTTCAGAAAAGGAAATGTAAAAATTGGGATCATTGGATTGGGAATAGATCCAGCTGGTCTTATTGCTCAATCGAATTTTACCGGAATCAGATATAATGATCCTGTAAAAGCTGGCGACTCAACAGCCAAAATGCTTAAAGAAAAGGAGAAATGTGATATTGTAATTGCTTTATCACACCTTGGATTTAAAATGGACTTCGGTAGAATTGACGATTTACAGGTGGCAGCCTCCACTCAATATATTGATGTAATTCTGGGTGGTCACACCCATACTTTTATGAATGAGCCCGTTATTGAAACCAATGCAGCAGGAAAGCCTGTAATTATTCATCAGTCGGGGCAGAGTGGCGTTCGTTTGGGGCGAATTGATCTCCTCTTCGATAAAGAAGAGATCAAATCAGCCTCTAAACAGTATGATGTTAAATGATTTACTCAATTGGCAACTGACGCTTAAATACCTCATCCAAAGAAATGATAGTTTCGGTGGATGAAATACCCGGAATAGCCTGAAGTTTATCGTGCAAAATCCGCTTTAAATGCTCATTACTCTGTGCATAAATTTTAATAAACACAGCATACTGACCGGTAGTGTAATGACATTCAACAATTTGAGGAATCTGCTCCAGCATTTGTGAAACCTTATCGAACAAACTGGCTTTCTTAAGAAAAATGCCCATAAATGCGCAGGTGTGATAACCAATTTTGGCCGGGTTAATAATAAACTCAGAACCTTTTATGACCCCGATATTTAAAAGCCGCTGAATGCGCTGATGGATGGCTGCTCCTGAAACTTTACACTCGCGGGCTACTTCCAGAAAAGGGATTCGGGCATTTCTGGTAATTAATGACAGGATTTTTTTATCCAGGCTATCAATTTGTAAATTGGTTTCCATACTTTCAATGACAAATGTTAGAAATTGTAACTTTTAACAACTTTTTTTCTTGGTTTTATATACGAATCTAAAACAATTCCCTAAAAAAAACAACAAATTATAAGAAAAAAACTGATATTAATTTTTCTGCTATTACCACGTGGTTTTAATTTATCACAATGATGGAAAAACTACTTAACAAATCGTTAAAGCAACTTTTAATTATCAATCTGGTTGTCGCTTATCAGATAAAGACTTAATCCCCATTTCACGTAAATCATTACCAGATGGCAACTGAAAGACTTTGAGTCCGAATTCGGGAATTACAGCTAAAATATGATCAAAAATATCGGCCTGAATCCCTTCATAAAAAGCCCAGCGTTGATCGGCGCTAAACACATATACTTCCAGCGGTATTCCTTTTTCGGTTGGTTGAAGGTATCGAACCAAAAAAGTCATATTCTTATTAATTTTAGGATTTCGTAATAAATAGTTCTCAACATACTTTCTGAATACACCAAGATTGGTCATACGCCGGCCATTTACCAACACCGATTCGTCCACATTGTGCTCCCTATTGTATTCATTTATCTCTTTTTGGCGACTTTCAATGTACTCCTTTAGGTGATGAATTTTCTTAAACTTTTCAATCATTTCCGGAGTGCAAAATGTTACACTCTGCATATCAATATTGATAGAGCGTTTAATTCGTCTCCCGCCCGATTCTTCCATGCCACGCCAGTTCATAAAGGGACTCGACACCAAGGCATAAGTTGGTATGGTGGTAATGGTTCTGTCCCAGTTTTGAACTTTTACAGTGTTCAGTGTAATTTCCAATACAGTACCATCAGCGTTGTGGGTGGGCATCTCTATCCAATCGCCCACTTTAACCATTTTATTAGCCGATAATTGAATGCCGGCTACAAAGCCCAGAATGGTATCTTTAAAAACCAGTAACAATACTGCCGCTAAGGCTCCCAGACCAGCAAAAATTCTGGTTACCTGAACATCAAAAACAATGGAAATCCCCCACAGAATTCCAATTATAATAAATAATAATTGAACCAATTGCATATACCCCCTGATGGGACGCTCAGCTGCAAAAGGAAGTGTATTGTAAATATCTTCAAGTGCCCTGAGAAAGGCCTGAAACGTCCAAAACAAAACAACAATGATATAAATTATAGAGGCCTTTACAATAAATCCAAAGAAAAGCGGAAAAGGTTCATAAAAACTGTTATCGAAAAAATAAATTACCAAAGCCGGTGCTAAATGCGCCAAACGATGAAATACTTTTCGCGACACAAAGAAGTCGTCGTAAGTCGATTTGGATTTTTTAATAATTCTGACAATAGAAAAAAGTAGTACCTTTTTAAAAATAAAATAGAGTATAACACTTAAAACCAATAAAACCATTGAACGTACTAAAAAATCAACCGCCACAAAAGTCCAGTCGGGCATACCCGAACTTTCTAAATACAGAAACAACCAGTCTCTAATCATCTCAGATAATTGTACCATATAATTACGCATTATTACAACTGTTTTTAAGGTTTTTATTATCTTGCAAAGATAGTTTAAACCTAAGTAAATGGGAAAAACTGCTATTTTACTTTTAGTATTGTCGGTACTTTTAACTGTATCGTTTCAAAATCTTGTTCTGCAAAAGCCGCATCAACTCGATTTAAATCAAGCCCTAAGGGTCGACTTTATACTTTCGGGCAACCATTATGAACAAGAGGCCACGCTTTTCCGGTTAAATCGTGATCAGATTTGGAGTGGCAGCGCCAATCAACTAATTTCGCCGTTTAATTTTGGTGAATACCGTTACTTTTTAATCGATGCCCAAACCAGCGATACGCTTTTTGCACGAGGATTTTCCACTTTGTTTGAAGAATGGAGAACTACCAGCGAAGCCAAATATAAGTCGAAAGCATTTCAGCAAACCATTGTAATGCCATTTCCAAAAAAAGACAGCAGGCTTGTTGTTGAAGGGCGCAACCGGGATGGTTCATTTTCCAAAATGATGGAAGAGGTTATTGAACCTGAATATATTGATATTCATCAACCTGCCAAAACCAACCGGGTTGTTAAAATAATCCATGGCGAACATCAGCCTGCACACAAAGCCGACTTATTGATCATATCGGAAGGTTACAGTTTTAGTGAACTGGATATCTTCATGGACGAGGCCAGGGAATTAACAAAAAAACTTTTTAATACAGAGCCTTATAAATCTCTTAAAAAAGATTTTACTGTCAGAACCCTGGCCATTCCTTCACCCGAATCGGGGGTTACTGATCCAATAACAGGAAACTGGAAAGACACTTACCTCAAAAGCCGGTTCAATACTTTTGATATCGACCGTTATTTACAAACCATGGAAACCTGGAGAGTTTTCGAAACAGCAGCCATAGCCCCATATGATCATATCATCATTCTGGTAAACAGCAAAAAATATGGAGGCGGAGGCATTTATAACCACTTTTCCATACTAACTTCGGGCAATAAACTTTCGGGCGAGTTATTGCTTCATGAAATTGGTCACGGATATGGCGGTTTGGGAGACGAATATTATGATTCAGATGTTGCCTATACCGATTATATCAATCTAAGCATAGAACCCTGGCAGCCAAATCTGACCACATTAGTGGATTTTAACAGGAAATGGAAACATCTGGTTAAACCCTCCACACCAGTTCCAACCCCTGTTAAATTAACTTATTTAAAGGAAACAGGTGTATTTGAAGGCGGTGGCTATGTGGCAAAAAAAGTTTACCGTCCTGCCGTAAATTGTATTATGCACAATCTGGATGCACCAATTTTTTGCGAAGTTTGCAGTTTGTCAATTACTAAAGTAACCAAATTCTACACACAATAAAACCTTAAAAGTATGATTTATAAAGCAGACGAAAACCGTTACAACAATATGATTTATCGCCGTTGTGGCCATAGCGGCCTCCTCTTACCCGCACTCTCGTTAGGTCTGTGGCATAACTTTGGCTCTGTTGATAAATTGGAAACTATTCGCGAAATGCTGCTGTTTTCATTCGACAATGGCATTACTCATTTCGATCTGGCCAATAACTATGGGCCCATACCAGGGTCAGCCGAAGAAAACTTTGGACGCATTCTGGCCAATGAATTTAAGCCATACCGCGATGAAATGGTCATTTCAACCAAAGCCGGTTATCTTATGTGGCCAGGGCCTTATGGCGAATGGGGTTCAAAAAAATACCTGATAGCCAGTTTAAATCAAAGCCTTAAAAGAATGAGGCTCGATTATGTTGATATATTTTACAGCCACCGCCCCGACCCCGACACCCCTCTGGAAGAAACCATGAGTGCGCTCGATTTAATTGTTCGCCAGGGAAAGGCTTTGTACGTTGGAATATCTAATTACTCTGCGGAGCAAACTCAAAAAGCAGAATCCATACTGCGTGAATTGGGAACGCCCTGCCTCATTCATCAGCCAAGATACAATATGCTCGACAGGTGGGTGGAAAATGGATTGCTGGATGTACTCGGTAAAAGAGGTATCGGATGTATTCCGTTCTCTCCACTTGCACAAGGCTTGTTAACCAACCGCTATCTCAATAACATACCCGACGATTCGCGTATTGCCAAACCCCATGGATTCCTGAAAAAAGAAACACTTACAGAACAACGGCAAAATGCACTAATCAGGTTAAACGAAATAGCATCAAATCGCGGACAATCGTTGGCCCAGATGTCGGTTGCATGGCTGTTAAAAGATCCACGTGTAACTTCCGTTTTAATAGGCGCCAGTTCAGTTAATCAAATTAAAGACAACCTTCAGGCGTTAAGCAATATTCATTTCTCGGAAGAAGAACTTAAACTCATTGATGAGACTTCTATTCCTGTAAAACTGGCATAATTATCATACTTACCAAGTGTCATATCAATCAAAATAAGGCGTAAGTTCCTATTTATTAGGTGCTAGGCATTAGCGACTAGGAGCTAGGAAGTAAGAACTAAGTCCTTCTGCCTTTCTACTATTGACTTGTCGCTTGATATCTGTTGTTGGACATTAATGTTTTTTGGAGCAGTAAAAGCGCTCCAAAAAACATATCTTTGCACAACAAAGCAGTTAATAATGGCCAATATACTCTCCGTTGAAAACCTTACACACCATTGGGGTGACATCCGTTTGTTTCATGAAATCTCTTTCGGCCTTAACGAGGGCGACAAAGCAGCACTTATTGCCCGCAATGGTACAGGTAAAACCACTTTACTTAATATCATAGCCCACAAGCTAATAGCCGACTCAGGCTCCGTAACCATACGCAATCATATTAAAACCACCTACCTGACGCAGGATCCGGTTTTTGATTCAGAACTTACTGTCATTGAGTCGCTTTTTTCAACCGAGAATGAAATGGTTAAACTTGTTAGGGATTACGAAAAAGCAATTGACCAGAATAATCAGAAAGCCATTGAGCAATTGGTTGAAAAAATGGATCAGTTTAATGCCTGGGATTACGAAAATAGGGTAAAACAAATTCTCTCTCAGTTAAAAATTACACATCTTGATCAACCTATTTCCCAACTGTCGGGAGGACAAAAAAAACGCATTGCATTAGCCGCTGCACTTATTTCCGAACCCGATTTTCTCATCCTTGATGAGCCTACAAACCATCTTGATTTGGAAATGATTGACTGGCTTGAAGATTATCTGAGCCGCAGCAAAGCAACCTTGCTGATGGTAACCCACGACCGCTTTTTCCTCGACCGGGTATGCAATACAATTTTTGAACTGGATAATGAAGCACTCTATCAATACCAAGGCAATTATTCATACTTTCTTGAAAAAAGAGAAGAGCGACAATTTCAAAAAAACCAGGAAATTGAGCGGGCACGCAACCTTCTGCGCAAGGAACAGGAATGGATGAATCGGATGCCGCAGGCCAGAGCTACCAAAGCCAAATACAGAATTGATGCTTTTTACGACCTGAAAGAAGTTGCCAGCCAAAAAACAACTCAAAACGATTTGGTACTCGACCTTAAAGCCACCCGTTTGGGACAAAAAGTGGTGAACCTTGAAAACATATCCAAAGCCTACGAAAACAAAACACTGATAACCAACTTCTCATATCGGTTTCTGAAGGGAGATAAAATCGGAATTGTTGGAAACAATGGTACCGGTAAAAGTACTTTACTCAATATAATTACCGGAACCATTACTCCCAATTCAGGATGGGTTGAAACCGGAGAAACAGTGACTTTTGGTTACTATCGCCAGGAAGGTATGGCTTTGGACGAATCCAAACGGGTTATTGATGTTATTTCAGAAATAGCTGAAGTGATTGATACTGGTAATGGTAAAAGCATGAATGCCGCTCAGTTTTTGCGCTATTTTTTGTTCCCCAATGAGATGCATTATGTTTATGTGAACAAACTCAGCGGAGGTGAAAAAAAACGGCTTTACCTGATGACTGTATTAATGAAAAATCCCAATTTTTTGATTCTTGATGAGCCAACCAACGACCTGGACATACAAACATTGAATGTGTTGGAAGAGTATCTTGTTAATTTTCCCGGTT
>CALEUX010000126.1 GCA_937920475.1 uncultured Marinilabiliaceae bacterium | reverse complement strand
TGACGGCACCATAAGCCGTCAACTTTTTTATCTGCTAGGAGTTACTTAAATAACCAACGATAATTGTTTGATTTTTTTGTTGTTTATTTTTTGTTTTAAGTCTTTTAGTCTTCTGTCTATTGTCTTAAAATTTTTAAGTTACCAATTTTAAACAACTCCTCATTTCCTACACGGGCAGTAACAAACCAAAAACCGAACCTTTGCCTTTGCTGCTTTTAACAAAAATGGCTCCACCCAAAAGCCCGGCAAGCGATTTGGAAATATTGAGCCCTAGTCCAAATCCTTCGTGGTGACTCATAAATTTTGAATCAACCGACCGGAATCGTTCAAAAACCAATGGGATTTTTTCGGTATCTATGCCAATGCCGCTATCTTTAACATACAGCACAAGGTATGTTGGTGGGTAATCTGTTAAATCAAACTTTTTAGCAAGTGTGGTAATATGGTCATATCCTAAAACAATCTCGCCTTTTTCGGTGTATTTAGCCGCATTATTAATGAAATTCATTAGAATTTGCGACACTCTGAAATCGTCGGTAATCACCTTTCTGTATGCCGGATTGGTTTTTAATTGCACCGCAATATGGGTTTTGTTCTTAATTGTAAGAGATGTTTTGGCCTGTTGTTCCAACGTTTTAAAGAGTTCTTCCAAATCGATACTGTTTTTGTTCACCACCATGGCATTGGCATCGATGAGCGATATATCAAGCAAATCGTTAACCAGACGGGCCAATAATTCTGAATTTTTATAAATCACATCTACATATTCGCCCAATTGGCCATTGCCCAGTTCGTATTTTACCAATTCGGAAAAGCCGCATATGGCATTTAACGGCGTGCGTAGTTCGTGCGATACATTAGCCAGAAAAGCACCTTTTAACCGGTCCGATTCATACGCTTTTTCCATGGCTTTTTCGAGCATTTGTTTCGATTTTGTCTGAGCAGCATTATAGTGAAACAACATAAAGATTAGAAACAATAGAACGGTAATTACTAAAATGTTAGCTATGATGAGTTTTTTGTATCTGTTCCAGATCGATTCAGGTTTATGAATGATTTGTGAGCCGGGTGGAATTAATTCTGGATTAATGTTGAATTTTACCAGTTTGGAATAATCGTAAATACCTTGGATTGAGGTTGTGTTAATGCGGTTTTCGATTGGCAGACCTTTAATTCGTTTTTCGGCTAATTGGGCACACAGTTTTCCGTGGTCAACACCTCCCATAAACATTCCTCCCAGCGCACCTTCCACATCAATGGCATAGCTTGAAAAAACCGGAACTCCGGCTGGTTCAAAAACCATACGGGCCATGGCAAGGTGGTCAACAGGATTGCCAGCTCCATCCACACTAATGCCCTGATAAAAAACAATCGACTGGCCATCAATTTGTTCCATAATGGAAGTAATGTTGCTGTAATAAACTGAATCAATTACAACCAACTGGTATTGCGGGTGCTGACGTATGGTTTCCTCGGCATTGATGCGGTACACATTGCCGGTAACAGTACGGTCAATAAGCAAATAAATGGTTTTGAATTCTGGTACCAAACGTCGCATTACATCAAACGATGCCACAAACATGTCGGTTTCAATAACGCCGTATAAATCCTGCTCTTCTAAAGGATAATCTTCCGGATTGGAGATGCCGCCAAACACAATTGGAATCCCTGAAAATATTGGGTTGTTGCGGTGTTTTAAAACCAAATCGAGCGCCGAGTTATCTGAAGCAATAATAACATCGAAACGGGTATTTTGATATTTTTGTTGAAGGTACGGCAGAAACCAGGCTTCGGTTTGTTCTGGTGTGTGTCTGAGAGCATCCAGAAATTCGGTAAAAACCAAAACAGAATCGTTTTGATTGAAGTAGGATACAACACCGCGTGTCACTTCATCGGTCCACGAATATCCCGTGTGATAAGAGTTTATATAAAGTACGTTGTATTTCTCAGAAGATGCCAGCGCATTTCCCCACCATAGTAAAAACCATACCAGAAAACCGGGGAACAGCACTTTCATATCATATTTAAATTAAGAATTATAGCGCAATTGTTTTTGTAATCATGTCACTGTTTATTTATATCATGATATTTTATTTAGATAATTAGAATTAAGATTTTTAGACTGATAGATTAGACTGGTAAGATGTTTAGATATCTTCTTAAACTTATTAATCTAATCTATCCTTCTTATCCCGATTCTCGGGACCTCAAGCCACAGGCGCAGTTCCGGTTTGTCGGAAACGCAATGCTTCGCGTCTAAACATCTTACATCTAATTTTAAACAGCTTCCAAAAACATTTACCCTACCAAAGTAACTAAAATATCAATTAAGTGTTCAGCTAAGTTGGTCAACAGCTGAACTATTTTGATGTAAACAAATATTTATTAGGATGACAACCTGTTGCGGTTTATAATTCGGCCCAAATACGTGCCATTGAAAATCCGGGAGCTTCCATTTTTAAATCGAGGAAATATCCAAATGGCGTTTGTGAAACTGTGTAGCCACCATTTTGGAGGCGTTGCTGAGTGGCGCTGAGCACTTCCAGGGTAAAAGTCGGCGAAGCCTTTGTTAAAGCCAGATGCGCAAAGGAGTGCAGAAAGAAAACTGAAAACCGAAGAAGGGAAACTGAAAACTGGAGACAGGAGAAAGGAAACCGGAGCCCGGAAACTGAAAAAAGGAAAACGAATACCGGAAACTGGAAACCGAAAGCATTAAGCAAGCTCTCTACCCTATGCTACTCGAAACCCAATGCGTTACTTCTTCTGTCTCCGGCCTCCAGACTCCCTTCTCCGGTTTTCGGTTTCCCTTCTCCTGTCTCCGTTTTACTCAACCACTCCCTCAACCAACGTATTAATTTCAGTCTGAACCGTTTTCATTGTCTCGGGAATGTTACCAGTCATTGACTGGCTGATGTATTCCAAATCCATAAACGAAATATAGGTTACGCCATCGTTTTTTTCATAAACGGCAACCCGACAGGGTAACATGGAGGTTAATAGGCGATTCTGGTCGAAGCCTACCACTTCGTAGGCAAACTCGGGTTTGCAAAGCTCATAAATTCTGGCACTTTTTACCTCTTTACCAATGCTGGCCATGGTTTTTTGCATGTCGTGCACGGCGGGTAAACGCCATTGGTGCTGTTTAGCCGATTCTTCAAGCCGTTGAACGGTTTCATCGAAACTGTACCGGCTCACTTTTTCTTCAAATTTTAGTGGTTGTGGTGTTTTTGGAGTGAAAAGCATTGTGGCACCAACGCCCACCACTAAACCAATTAGTAAATAAAGTAAATTTTTCATGTGTATATAATTTGATGGTTCATCAAAATTTTGTCACTCGTTTTAAAATTTGAATGAATATAAAGTATTATAAACTAAACATATAAGACATAAAAGTAGAATATAAGACATATCAGGTTGGGTTTTCTATATTTGGGATGCTTGAATGCTTCTTAAGGCATTCTCTGTGTTAGTGAACTGATTAAAAATACTCAGTAAAAATCTCTTGTTCAGTTATTGCTACACTAGAAATCCCTTCATTCCTTTTCCCGTCTCCCTTTCCGCTTCGCAGAACTTCACTACGTTACGCCTCCGGTTTCCAGCCTTCAGCCTCCGGTCTTCGTTTTCTGTTTCCCCTGACTTATGCTTTATAACAGATAATTATTTAAATAGTTTTGTCAGCTTCTGTGGCGCTTTATTTATAGGGGTTGTAGCCAATTAAGAAGTGAAAAACATGGACTGTTGATGAAAAATTAACACAAGCATTGCGTTAACTACTTGAACAATTAAACCCTTTCCTCTATTTTTATA
>CALEUX010000125.1 GCA_937920475.1 uncultured Marinilabiliaceae bacterium | reverse complement strand
GAAATTCGTGATTTGCTGAAAAAATAATCCACAGCTAAAAAATAGAATAAAACAGGATGAAGATTTCATGTCTTCATCCTGTTTGTTTTTATCAACCAATTAAATACTATGTAAACAAGCCAACAGTCTCTTTTTTTATTAACTTTGAAGAAATGTTTTCAAATGTTGCAACCGCCGGTTATTTTTCAAATTAAGATTACCTTAATTGGTGTAACACCTCCCATTTGGCGTAGGTTACAGGTTCCTTCTGATTTGTTTTTACACGATTTTCATAAGGTAATTCAAACAGCTATGGGCTGGGAAAATTCTCATCTGCACCAATTTGTGAAAAATGGCCGCACCTTTGGAATAGCCGATGATGAGTTTGAAGTATCGGACCGTTTTATGGATTACACCTCTATCCGGCTTATCGATATTCTTAATAAAGAAAAGGAGACCATCAGGTATATTTACGATTTTGGGGATACCTGGATTCATGAAATTACACTTGAAAAGCAACTAAAACCATCATTAAACGATTATTATCCATTTTGTGTTGATGGCGAAAGAAACTGCCCTCCTGAAGACAGTGGAGGCCCTTGGGCTTATATGGAAATGGTAAGAGTTTTTAATTCTCCTACCCATCCTGACAGGTTGGAAATTATGGAATGGCTCGATGAGGATTGGAACCCTGAATCGTTTAACGTGGATATTGTTAACGAAATGCTGATGGAAGAAGATTTCGGTTGTTTGCCGTTAATAGATTAATAGAGATTTAGACAATTCGTATTGGCAAATAATTAATAACCATCAGATTTGGCTAATCAAAACCATTCAACTATATTTTAGTGTCTGTTTAAAATTATTTCTTAGATACTAGATAAAAGACTTTTAGACACGTGATCCGGTTTATCGGAAAAAGAATTAAAAATTAACATACTTAAAATAAACAAAATAACGTAATCATCTTGTTTGTCTATAATTTCTATTTCGTCAAATCTCTCTGTCTTTAGTCTTAACTTCCAATAGTCTTTAATAAAATCAGAATACTAAATTTAAACAGTTACTTAGTATATTATCAAAAAAGGCGATGAAACCATAAAAGTTTCATCGCCTTCTTTATTTAAGGTTTATGTGGTAGTGTGTCAATAATAAAATTCAGGAAAATTAAAGGCTACATCGCTAAATTAAATCATTAACTACATTTGTGTTTTGCTATTTAACACACAATTACTCTATACCAAGTAATTCAACCTCAAAAATTAAGGTTTCGTTTGGACCAATTTCACCACCTGCGCCATTTTCGCCATAAGCCAGATTAGAAGGGATAAAAAGCTTCCATTTTGAACCTACAGGCATTAATTGCAATGCTTCCTGCCATCCGGGAATAAAGCCGTTAGCCGGATGAACAATAGGCTCACCACGCTCAACTGAACTATCAAAAACCTTTCCGTCGATTAAAGTTCCATGGTAATGAATTTTTACATTGCTGGCAAGTTCTGGCTTTGGGCCATTTCCGGCAACCAAAATCTCGTATTGTAAACCGCTTTCGAGCGTTATAACTTCAGGACGCTTGGCGTTTTCAGCTAAAAAGGCTCTACCTCTTTCAAGGTTTTCTTCCCATTTTACTTTATTGGCAACATCTTTTTTAGCTCTTTCGCGCTCAAAGGATGTTCTCAGGAGCATATCGGCCGAAAACTCATCGAAATACGATTTGTCGTAAGCCAGCTTATTAATAAATGCTGTAACAAAAACCTCTTCGTTAAATCCTCCGAATTGGTCGATACGTCTTTCAACATAAGTTTTGCTCATTAAAGAATTGGCAAAACCGCGAGCCATTGTTTTTAAATCAACAGAATCGAATGGGGCTTCTTTAAACCTCATTACCCATCCATTTGCCTCAAGGTATCCAAGGGCGTAACTGATACTGTCAGCATTATTTTTCAAAGTTGCTTTACCTGATTTGGGGACTTTACCGCAACCAGCACTTAAAATAAGTAACCCCGAAATCAAAACAAAAATTGACGATTGTTTCATTCGTAAATAATTTTAGAAATATGGCCGAATGTAACTCGCATGATGAATTTTCATTCGTGTTTGTGTTTAACGAATCATGCTCGTATCTTATTGTTAAAATTGAATATTAAACTGCTCAAAAGTAGGCCGAATTTAATGATTTTTTAATCATGTTGAGAAACTCATTCAATCCCGATTAGTTCCACATCAAAAATAAGTGTAGTATGAGGGCCGATAACACCTCCTGCACCACGCGAACCATATGCTAAGTGTGGCGGAATAAACAATCGCCATTTTGAACCTATCTGCATTAATTGCAACGCTTCAACCCAGCCTTGTATGACTCCATTAACCGGAAAAACTGCCGGTTCACCTCTTTCCAAAGAACTATCGAATACGGTTCCGTTAATCAGTGTTCCATGGTAATGACATTTAACCCTGTCGGTAGCTTTAGGACTTACCCCGGCGCCCTCATTCAGCACCTCGTATTGAAGGCCGCTTTCAAGCGTTACAACTGTTTTCCGCTTCCCGTTTTCTAACAAAAAGGCTTCACCCTCTTTAATGGTCGATTCGCTTTTATCAGCCTCAAGTTTTGAGAAATGATTTTGCAGCGCCTCGTTAGCCTCCTGCATCGAAATTAATGGTTTTTCACCACGAAGAATTACTTCCATACCCTTCTGAAACGATTCGGCATCTATCTGATTAAATCCTGAGGAGATTAAATTTTGTGCCACATTCATTCCAAGTGCATAACTTACCTTATCCATTATAAATTTGCTTTGTTTAAGTGGCGAAAGGTACAATATTTTCTGTTATCTGTTGAATTAGTTCAACTTTGTTGCTATTTTCGTTAAAACCTCCCTTTGTTTAAATTTTTAATTGAAATTCTGAGAGTTATGCATAAACCCTATTTTATTATACCTCTGTTGATAATGAGTTTAGCTATTCTTGGTCAATGCAGAAGCAGAAATGAAACCAGTCAATTGCCAAAGGCCAAACAAAATTTAATAAGCGATTCCATTAATGGAATTGTAGCCGCAGATTCGGCCTATATATTTAAATCGCACGGGAAAACTGTTTTGAAGTATAATTTTGTTCCGGCATCACTGCCCGAAAATACCGACCCGGCTTTCTCAAGAAGTGGATACATTCATCCCTTATTTACACCATCGGGTAAAAACCTGACACGTATTCAACCGCCCGACCACCTGCACCATTACGGATTATGGAATGCATGGACAAAAACCATTTTTCAGAATAAACCGGTTGATTTCTGGAACCTTGGCCAAAAAACCGGCAGGGTTGACTTTATAAAGGTTATTGATATTGAGGAAGACACAGCATATAGTTCGATTACAGTATTGCACCATCATTACGCTTTAGAAAACGAACTTAATAAAATAGTTGCTTTAGTTGAAACACTCGAAATTAAGAACTATAAAACTAATGACCAATACTTTATAATAGATTACACTTCAACGTTTAATTGTCCTGATGAAGGCGGTCTGCTTCTGGAAGAATACCGGTATGGCGGTTTTGTTTTTAGAGGGGCGGAGAATTGGAATCCAAACACCGTTGATTTAATTACGTCGGAGGGGAAAGACCAATCAAATTCGGATGGCGAAAGAGCCAGATGGTGTATGGTCAGTGAAAAGCAAAGTAACCAGGCTGGCATTTTATTGATGTCGCATCCACAAAATCATAATCATCCGGAGCCTCTTCGAACATGGAACAACGAGGGCAACAACGGAATCTCAAATATTTTTATAAACTTTTGCCCCATCAGAAATCAAAGCTGGAAAATGGAGAAGGACCAATCGTACACCTTAAAATACAGAATAATAACGTTCGATACAAAACCCAATAGCCCAACAATTGAGGAATGGTGGCGTAATTTCGCTCAAAGTGAATAATGGTCAGCTTTCTTTTATAGCCCTTATCATCTGTCGTTTCCCGGGAGGGCCAGGCAAACGCTCAACTTTAAACCCGGCAGCCAACATGGAACGCCTTACAGCGCCTTTGGCACAATAAGTGGTTAAAATGCCACCTGTTTGCATGTGTTTGAATATGGTTTCAAATACCTGGTCGGTCCAAAGCTCGGGTTGCTTTTCGGGGGCAAACGCATCAAAATAAACCAAATGGTAGCGTATTTCAGAAGCAAAATTCAATAAATCGATTTCAAGTTTCCGAAGCGTAAAATCATCGGTAATCAGAACTTCTTTACCCCAGGGCGCCTGATGTAATGCCCGAAATAAATCATTACCATTTTGAAGATTGAACTGTTGAGGATAGTTGATGGTTTCTACAATTTGGTTAGAAATGGGATATTTCTCAATGGCATGATAGTTAATTTGACCTTCCTTTTTATTAAGGAGCGTTAAAAACGCATTTAACCCCGTACCAAACCCAACCTCAAGAATATTAATATTTTGGCATTCTATTCTCTGTAATCCGGCCTGAATAAAAACGTGCATCGATTCCTGAATAGCCCCATGAACAGAGTGGTAGTGTTCATCCAAATCGGGCCGATAAAGCGTAGTTGATCCGTCGGCAGATAAACGAATTTCAACTTTAGGTTTAATGGATGACACAATAATAAATACCTTGCATTAATGAGATGGTTATAGTAGCTGCTAAAATTGTCATCTAGCAGCTACTAAAACCTAATATTTAAAACTTAATATCGTACAAGTCTTTGCCGTCGCGCTGGAACCATTCTACGCTCATGTCGGTGAGCGGGTGACTGCGCAATCGCTCCAGAATTTCAAAGTTTACAGTAACAGCATAACAACCCGATAAAATGGCGCGGTGTACCTGGTCAACTGTTTTAAAGCTGGCAGCAAGAACTTTGGTTGGCATTTTATAATCGTTAAAACTCTTAACAATATCTCTTACCACCTCAATGCCATGCGACGAAATATTATCGAGGCGACTAACATAGGGTGCAACATAATTGGCTCCGGCACGGGCAGCAACCAAAGCTTGCATATGCGTATAAACAGCTGTGGCTGTAACCTTTATCCCTTTTTTCTTTAATAAGGGGATAGCTCTGTAACCTTCTTCGGTAACCGGCACCTTGGCGTAAAAATTACCACCTTCACCAAAATATGATTGATACTTCACAGCCTCTTCAACCATTTTTTCAGCCTTAAGACTAATTAACTGTACGTGCAGCATTTTTTCACCAACAAGCTCCACCAACTGAGGTAAAAGCTTAGACAATGGACGCCCTTCGGTTGAAAGTATAGAAGGGTTGGTTGTAACACCCTCAATTGGGAAATAATCGAAAAGTTTCCTTAACTCATCCAAATTGGCACTATCGGCAAGAAAAAGCATAATTGTATTAGTTTTAATTAAACAAACTGTTATTTTCCAAACAAATAGAATAAACAAACCGCTATATTCCACAACCAAGGTAAGCAGTTTTTTAGAAATCCGTAAAAAAACAATCAGAAAAATTCAATCGATTGATTTTGGAAATTAGTAGCTGTTTAAAATTGATAACTTTAAAATGTAGACGCGAAGTCCCGAGCATCGGGAATAGACACAAGACTAAAAGACTTAAAGTGTAACGGAGTTGGAACATCGCGGAATGGCGAGAATCGGTATCCGGGAAACGGAATAAGAAAAAAACTAAATTGTCAACCAATTCAACCAGTTGTTCCAAAGATTATCTTTGCCAGTCTGGCAGCAATGGTAAGTCTGTAAAATCTATTAAGTCTATTCTATCTGTCTATTGTCTAAACTTCTAATAGTCTTTTAATAAAACCAATAAATTAAATTTAAACAGATTCTAACTATTTTTTTTAACCAGATTATTTATCCTTGGCTGCAGGAACCATATTCCAATAGGAAGCAAGGCAATGAGTATAAATTCGGTAAAGAAATCTTCGAAGCTAACAGGCCTTTGTAACTCAGCGGTTTTAAGCATTTTTGCTACAAATAAATAGCAATAGAACATTGAAATAATAACCAAAACCTTTATAGGCAAGATAAAAAACAGTGATGTATACAGAATTCCAGCCATTGAATAAGCTCCTAAACTAAATAGAGTAGCCCCGTACATCCAGAAAAGTAACAATAAACCTGTTAAAACCAACGGGATAATAATGGCCAAACGAAAATAAAACAATCCACCAATATTATAATCCAACAATTTATCAGCCAGCATCTTAACCACACTCCACATCCATAAATAAAGTACAATTTGCCCTATGGCAATGGATAAAGGAAACAGGAAAAACAACAAAGCAGGATTAAAATAAACTTTTAGCAGAAATACTCCGGCCATAATCATAATAAAAGGGATTAGAAAAACCGGTAAAAAAATATGCCAATGCCTGGCCCGCACAAACCATTCCATATCTATCAGTATTATATCAACGGAATAAATTTAATAAAAAATATCATAATTCAAATTAATCAATGGACACACTTGTCCACTATTTATAATTTTCTATTTTTGCAGAAAGATCAATATAAAGATGAATCAAAATAAACCTGTGCTATCAGCCAAAGTCAAATGGCTGAAACGATTAAGAAAACTGCACAAATGGCCTGGCATTTTAGTGGCCGTTTTTCTGATACTATTTTCTGTTTCGGGAATTGTTTTAAACCATCGAAACTGGTTTTCGGCGGTTGATGTTTCAAGAAATTTGTTACCGCCAGGGTATCAATTCGACAACTGGAATTTGGCCGCCGTAAAAGGTGCTGAAGAGTTAACCCCAAACGATTATGTAGTATACGGGAATATTGGTGCATGGCTAACAAACGATTCTTTAAACCAATTTATCGATTTAAACCAGGGGTTTCCTAAAGGTGTGGATAACCGGAAAATTGAAGCCATGCTTTATACAACAAATGGCGAACTTCTGGCAGGTACTCTTTTTGGATTGTATCGTTATGATGGGAACAACTGGATAAAAATTAATCTCCCCGAACCTAATATTAGAATTACAGACCTGGCCGAGGCCGACAATGAAGTGTTGATTTTGACCCGGTCGCACCTGATAACCACCACTAACTTCTCTGAATTTAAAACCATTACCTTACCGGCTACCAAGAATTATGACAATAAAGTTACACTGTTTCGTACATTATGGACACTGCACAGCGGTGAACTTTTTGGACATTGGGGCAAAATTATTGTTGATTTTCTTGGTTTGGGGTTAATATTCCTGAGTATAACAGGCGTTTTACATTGGCTGTTCCCAAAATGGATTAAACGGCGCAAAAGTAAAGGAAATACAATTGATAAGCATAAAAAAGCCATGCCATTTAATCTTAAATGGCACAATAAAGTTGGCTATATTTTAGCTGGATTCCTGGTTATTACGGCAGTAACAGGGATTTTCCTGCGGCCTCCTCTGTTAATTGCCATTGCAAATTCAAAAGTTGGGAAAGTGCCTTTTTCAGTGCTCGATAATGCCAATGCCTGGAATGATAAACTCCGAAGAATTATATATATTGACGAGCAACAGAAATATCTGGTTTCCACCTCCGATGGATTTGTAGTTTTTGACGACAAGCAATTTGAAAAGCCTGCTCAGGTAGTTCAACCACAACCACCGGTAAGTGTGATGGGTTGTACCGTTCTGGAATGGATTCCTGATAAAAATAACACACTGCTTGTTGGCTCCTTCTCCGGCTTATTTGAATGGAATTTTGAAACAGGAACCATCACCAATGCTATTAGTCAACACCCTCATCAGGACCTTAAAAGGCGAGGTTCACCCATATCGGCCAATATGGTATCGGGTTATATTAAAACCTCATCAGCCGAATTTATTATTGACTACAATAATGGCATGAGCAGTTTGAAAGACAGACAGTTATTACCAATAATGCCAATGGGCATAAAAGATGCCACGCCTATGTCGTTATGGAACGTTGGATTAGAGGTGCATACCGGAAGAATTTACGAACATTTACTTGGGCCTTTTTACATTTTATTCATTCCTCTGATGGGAATTATGCTGTTAATGTTACTCATAAGTGGCTTTTTTATCTGGTGGTTTGCTTACCGAAACAAGAAAAAGCATCTGAATAACAATATTTTATAACTTATATTAAAAATTTATGTCGAAATAAATACTTTGAATAAAAAAAAACTATCTTTAGACATATTTTCTAATAAATTAAATGCCTTAAAATGAACATTTTTGTAGGAAGTTTACCCTTTCGTTTAGAAGAAACGGAATTAAGGGAACTGTTTGAAGAGTATGGTGAAGTGGCTTCAGCTAAAATTATCACCGACAAATTCTCAGGCAGAAGCAAGGGTTTCGGTTTTGTAGAAATGCCCAACGATGAAGAGGCTCAAAGAGCCATTGATGGTTTGAACAGCACAGAAGTAGGTGGTCGTTCGATTGTTGTTAACAAATCAGAGGAAAGAAAAGACTCTGACAGAAAACGCTCTTTTGGTGGCGGTGGTAGTGGCGGTGGTCGCAGTGGCGGTTACGGAAGCAAAGGCGGCTACGGCAGCAGAGACGGCAACCGAAGAAATGATGGCGGTTATAACAAAGGTGGCAATAGAAGAGAATACTAATAAGGTGTTTAATTTGCCAGTTCCTAAGAATATCTGAATATCATTCGATAGCTCTCATCAGCAGGACAATCCAAACAGATTGTCCTGTTTTTTTTTAGCATTTCTCGCATTCCTCATTTTCAAATTCGAGCGCTATAGTGGAATGATTAATGCCAGATTTTTTTATAATTTCTGAAGCCTCTTTCCTTACGCGAATCAGATGTTCATGCACGGTTTGTTCCTTAACCACCAAATGGAGACTCAAAATATGGTAAACGCCATCCATGCTCCACGAGTGAATATCATGCACTGCAACTACTCCCTCAATATCTAACAAACTGTTTTCCAAACTTTCAGTATTAAAACCTTTTGGTGTTGATTGCAGAAAAACAAGCAAAACATTCTTCAGATTGCCAAAAACATTATAAAGAATAAATCCTGCCACCAATAATGAGAGAAGCGGGTCAATCCAATACCAGGCCGTGTAACGGATAATGATGCTACCAATTAAAACAGCCACCCATCCCAAAACATCCTCCAGCAAATGAAGCATTACAGCTTTATTATTTAGCGACTCATCGCCTCCCTTTAACCGAAGAACCGCAAGCCCATTGAATGCGATCCCCAAAATTGCCATCCACATCATTCCTGTTGCTTTAACTTCCTGGGGAGCAAAAAAACGTGGAATGGCTTCGTATAAAATAATAACACTTCCGGCAACTAAAATAATACTTGTAATGAGTGCCCCTAAAGTAGAGAACCGTTTATATCCATAGGAGTATTGATTATCGCGACCACGCTCAGCAACTTTCTCGAGCCATAATGCACTTCCAATGGCAATGGTGTCGCCCATATCGTGCACCGCATCAGACAATATGGCTACTGAATTGGTAATGAAGCCACCAATCAATTCAATTATGGTAAAAGAAAAGTTGAGCAAAAAAGCAACTTTCAGGCGTTTGCGGGTGTTATTGCCCTCACTATGATGATGCGTGTGCATTATTAATAAAGATTACCTAAAATTGGCATTTGGTTTTTATGTTGAAGCAATGCTTACAACCTTTAGTGTTTGGAACAAGAATCCTGTATTAATGTTTATTTATCATGTATTTATTCTGGTTAATAGTATTAATGATTCCCTTTGCAATGACTTTATGAGAAGTCAATTTTTAAACTTCCCAAGAAATCTACATTTATAAAAAGAAAAGGATTTCACTAAAGTAAATCCTTATAAGTGAAACCCTTTTAGAATTGAGCGACTAACCAACCTTAAGAATTAAAGATTCAGAAGTCGTTTTAAGTGCCTGTCATAAATATTATCGTAAACACATTGTCCAACCACATCGGCATGTTTTTCGAGCAGTGAGTTGTACTTGTCGATTTGTTCGGCGGCCAGTTTAAAAGCCACATGAACCAACTGGCGCATATTTGGATTATATTGCTGATGACCGGGAATATGGCGAAGTGCATTGGCCAAATCTTCGTTGCTCCAAGCTTTTACCGTTTCAGCAGATGGCAATTGCGCCGGGTCAATATCAATCACATCAGCATAGGGTGCGCAAAGTTTCTCCACGTTCTGAAGCGCTTTGGCATAAATTTCTTTGGCAAATTCGAGCGCTTCACCACCAGCCAGTGCGAGTCCGATTACTTCTTCGAGCCAGGTGGTTCCAGCCGTTTTAAGGTGGAAACCTTTACCATGCTTTTGGGTAAAATCCCGAATGGGCTCATAAATGCTGAACTTATCGCTACCCGAGTGGATGCTCATCTTTAACTCCGCGGGAAGTCCAAACTGCTCTATGGCAAAATCAATTACCATCAGGTCGGCTTCAAACTCCTCGGCAAATTGTTTGGTATTACCCACGTAGTCAACACCTTTATTAAACCGTCCGGTAAATTTGGGAGCGATGGTTTGCACAGGCACGTTATAATGTGCCAGCATAGCCAAAATAAAGAACATTTCAACCGGTGTTTGTGGATTGGGCACTTCGTCCATGGAAACCTCGGTAATAAAGTTGCCTTCGCCTTTGGCAGCCACAATTTTTTTATAGGTTTCGCCAGCCATGCAGGCAGCATACAGAAACTGGGATGTAATATCTTTCAGTTGCGATTCAGTAACTACAACAGGTTTAGCAATACCTGAAATGTTAAATGTGCCAACGTACGGTTTCATTTTGCCAACGAACGCTTCTGCCTCAGCACAATCGCCCTGTTTACCTATATAAGAAGCCACATCGATGGTAAAAAAATCGGAAGCAGTCATAAATTTGTCAACAGTATCCAGATTAATATGATCTGCATCAACAAAATAAGGCTTATTCCAACCCAGAGATGAAATGGCCTTATCAACAGCCTCACGGGTTTCTTCAGGTTTGCTTCCAATAAAAGTATGCTCGCGGTTCGACTTGTTCCATACCGGAGTTATGCTGAAACCTTTCTTTTCGGCTTCAATAACAGCTCTTAGCTGAGCTTCGGCCTGGTGTGCGAACCTGTCGCCCATGCCGATTGAGTATTTAGATAATTTCTTCATAGTCTGACGTTTTATTCATTTTTTATAGTAACCAGTATTAAGTTCAGCGCTGAGGGTTCGGGATTCAGAGTTCTGATTTTTACAATATTAGCTTTACGATTGCAGCGCTCAAACAATTTAAACTCTGAACTCCAAACCCTGTAACTCACCTAAAACAAATCTACATTCTCCACATTAATGATTTCAACTGGCTGGTAGTCGCGCTTTGCAGGTACTTGCTTCACCGTTAAAAAATCGAACATTTTTTTAACGGCTTTTCCCGACTGCTCCATTGGACGTTGGCCAATCAGAAAATGAATTATCCCTTTTTTTAGATAATCTGTATTTTTTCGAGTAATTTCATAACCAATTAAAATAAGGTCTTTAAGTTTTCGTTTCTCGATGTACTTTGCTATCACATGTGTTTTGGCACTTGAAACCAGGATGGCGCCAATATTAGGGTTGGTATTAAGAATTAAATCCATGCGGCTTTCAACATCTTTGCTTTCGGCCGAAGGTATTTCAACGGTAATTTTCATTCCCTTATTTTTGCCGGCATCCAGAAAAAAACTCATAAACCCCTGATTGCGGGCATTAAGATGTTGGGTGTTTTCCAAATCCTTTGCAATGTTCACAATCAGAATATCGCGTGAAACTTCGAGACCGTAATCTATAAGGCTTGCAGCTACTCTTCCACCCTGATAAGCATCCTCACCAATAAATGTAAGACAATTGGTGTTATCTATATTGGTATCAATAAAGATGTAAGGAATATTTAGCTGGTCGAGTTCGGAACAAAACTTTAATGATTCCTTTTTCAAAATGGGCGCAAAAATTACTCCTTCTGGGTTGTAATCGATAATTTCTCTGGTTTTCTCAAGAAAATCACTCTCGTTGTGCAATTCAAAAAAGAAGAAACGCACATCTACCTGAAATGGCTGCAATTCTTTAATGGCCAATTCTATGCCCTGCGGGTGTAACATCCAGTAAACATTATCGTCGCCTCCACGGGGAAGCAAAGCTGCCAGATTGTATTGTTTTTTTGCGGTAAGCGCTTGTGCTACAATGTTTGGCTGATAATGCATTTCGCGGGCAATGGTCAGCACTTTTTCCTTTGTATCGGCTGCCACTTCGCCACGGTTATGCAACACCCTGTCGACCGTTCCAATTGAAACACCGGCCTTTATTGCTATATCTTTTATTCTTATCTGCTTCATCTTAAATATCAGTCTATCGTCAGAACTTTTCTAAAATGTCATGTCTAAGACATTAGAAACCAAATAATTTTGGAATGATTAGGCTGATTGAAGGAATGTAGGTAACCAAAAGCAATACCACAATCATTGCAATAAAGAATGGGATTATAGGCTTAATTACATCCTGAATTTTAAGTTTTGCAACGCTGCAACCAATAAACAATACTGAACCAACCGGCGGTGTACACAACCCAATATTGAGGTTCAGAATCATTATGATACCAAAATGAATGGGGTCGAGTCCCAATTGCGATGTTACAATGGGTAAAAAGATGGGGGTAAAAATTAAAACTGCCGGAGTCATATCCATAAATATTCCCACAAAAAGAAGTATCAGGTTTATCATCAATAGAATTACAAATGGATTGGATGATACTGATAATAAACCATCGCTAACGGTTTGAGGAATGTTTTCGAACGACATCACCCACGACAAACCCATGGAGGTTGCAATCAGCAACATCACTATACCAGTGGTTTTTACTGTGTTAACAATTATCTTAGGAAGGTGATGAATTCTCACTTCCTTGTATAGAAATGCCAGCACCAGACAGTAAACTACAGCTATAGCTGAAGCTTCGGTTGCAGTAAAAAATCCGGCGACAATACCACCAATAACAATTAAAAGTAGTAATAAGCTGGGAGTAGCATCAAAGAATTTTCTAACGGCTAATTTAAAGGGAACAACGTCGCCTACGGGATATTTTTTACGATAAGCATAAGCACCGCCAACTATCATCAGTGCTATACCGGTTAAAATACCGGGGATGTACCCAGCCAGAAACAATGCGGCAATAGAAACACCACCACTTGCCAATGAGTAAACAATGAGAATATTACTGGGCGGAATGGCCAAACCAGTGGTAGCAGAGGTAACATTAATAGCTGCCGAAAAATTTTCTTCATACCCGGCTTTTTTCATTTGGGGTCCCATAATGGAACCTATGGCAGATGCAGAAGCAGCTGCCGAGCCAGAAATTGCGCCGAACAACATATTGGCTGTTACGTTTACAAAGGCTAGTCCACCGGGAAGGCGACCTACCATTACTTTTGCAAAGTCAATTAATCGTATGGCTATGCCTCCGGAATTCATTAATTGCCCCGCCAGAATAAAAAAGGGTATGGCCAGCAGGGAAAAACTATCGAGACTGGTGGCCATGCGTTGAGCCAGCGTAGAAAAAGCCGGCATGGCATCGAAACTCACCAACATGGTTGCCACTGCCGCTAAGCCAATACTGTATGCCACCGGAACCCCAATAACCAGAAAGAAAAGAAAAGAGCCTATAAGAACAACAATCCCTAAAATGTCGAGTTCCATGATATTATTGTTTTAATGTTTTTAATTCTTTGTTTAACAGTCTTATATCGTCAATGGCATAATAGCTCATAAGAAGGCCGCTGATGGGAACAATCATATAAACATAACCAATGGGAATCTGCATAGCAGCTGAAATCTGCCCCAGCACAAACCGGGTGTAAACCAGCCAAATTCCGCCTAGTACCATAATGGTAAGGCAAAATACCACTATTAGGTAGTTGATGAATATTAATAATCTGGTCCGTTTAACCGGCGATAGTTTGATATGCAAAATATCAATGGCGAGATGTTCGTTTTTACTTTTTACATAAGCTGCGCCGGCCATTCCAACCCAAATCAGAAGGAATCCGGCCAACTCGTCGGTAAAGGAGCTTGGATTGGAAAAAACATAACGGCTTGCAACCTGCCAAACCACATCTACAACCAGAAGGCTCATTATTATTACCAGAAAAACTTCAAGTATTCTGTCAATATGTGCTCTTAAGTTCATAATTAAGATTTTTAGTAAACCTGATAATCAGGTGTTGATTATTTGGCTATTCGCTAATTTTATTACTAATAACAGAGTCGGCAGCTATAGAATCATTTTCCTGTTTGGCTGGCTGAACAGCTCTGATTTGCTGAATAAGGTCGTAAACTTTTGGATTCGATTTATACAAATCAAACACCCCTTCCACACGTGCCATAAAAGGAGCTTTATCGGGGTAAATAACTTCAACTCCGGCTTCTTTAACAGCTGCAAGCGACTCCTCTTCAGATTTTTTCCATTCTTCGCGCTGAACAATAACCGACTCATCGGCCGCCTGTTGAAGCCATAATCTTTCCTGTTCGGTAAGTTTCTTCCAGGCATGTGTGCTTACAATCATCACATCCGGAATCATGGTGTGTTCGTTGAGCAAATAGTATTTGCAAACTTCGTAATGCCGGGATAAGTAAAAACTAGGTGGGTTATTTTCGGCACCATCTACCACACCACCCTGAAGAGCAGTATATAATTCACCCCAGGCAATTGGTGTTGCTGAGCCACCCATGGCTCGAATCATTTCAACCGCAGTAATACTTTGCATTACCCGAATTTTTTTGCCTCTTAAATCGTCGGGTGAGTTAATGCGTGTTGATGTATAAAAGCTTCTGGCTCCGGCATCGTAAAAGCATAAACCCCTCAACCAGAATTTATCACCTTTAGCCAACATGGCATCGCCAATAGGGCCATCGAGCACAGCAAAACTATGTTCCTTATCGCGAAAAATATAGGGCAATCCGAAAACTTTGTACTCTTCAACAAAGCCTTCCATGGCAGCGGCAGATACTTTGGTAAGGTCGAGACTACCCAGTTGAAGCAGCTCCAGACTTTCTTTTTCAGAGCCCAAAACGCCTCCGGGGTAAATCTGAATCTCCAGTTTACCATCCGATAACTCGGCAGTACGTTTGGCCATATACTCCATGGCAATATGCACCGAGTGCTTTGTATCGAGGGTATGGCCGAGTTTAAGAACTTTCACATCCTGTCTTAATCCGCATCCTGAAAGTAGCATCATTAAAACAGACGACAAGACAATTAATTTCTTCATATTAGGAACATTAAAAAATATGTTTTAATTGGTGGTTCAAGGTAAGGGGCGTGATTAAATATTATAACTTTTATTTTGTAAGCCAGCTATGGTTTAAAAGGGAAGATTGTCTGCCACGTAACATTCACAGACAATCTTCCTCCATGTTTTATACGTTGTAGGTTGATGATGCAGTTGTTCCACCACGACCGGTCCAGTTGGTATGGAAGAACTCGCCACGTGGCTTATCGATACGTTCGTAGGTATGTGCACCAAAATAGTCGCGTTGAGCCTGCAGCAGATTTGCCGGTAGTCTTTCGCTCCTGTAACCATCGAAATAATTCAGGGCAGTAGCAAATGCCGGAGTTGGAATACCATTCATGATGGAAGTAGCCACTACATTTCTCCAGCCGGCCTGGGCCTTCTCCACAATTTCTTTAAAGAATGGGTCGAGCAACAGGTTGGTTAAATTGGTATTTTTATCGAAAGCTTCTTTAATCTTTCCTAAAAATACCGAACGAATAATACAACCACCACGCCACATCAGAGCAATGCCACCATAATTAAGGTTCCATCCATATTCCTTTGCAGCAGCAGCCATCAGGGCATAACCCTGTGCATAACTCACCACTTTAGATGCAAATAAAGCATCATGTAAATCTTTCAGGAATGCTTTTTTATCACCGTTGAACGATGGTTTGGGGCCTTTAATTGCTTTTGAAGCGATAACACGCTCATCTTTAATGGCCGATAAACAACGTGAAAATACAGCTTCACCAATTAGAGTAAGCGGAATACCCAAATCGAGTGCTGAAACGGCTGTCCATTTTCCGGTTCCCTTTTGACCGGCAGTGTCGAGAATTTTCTCTACCAATGGAGAGCCATCCTCATCTTTATAAGCCAAAATATCACGGGTAATTTCGATAAGGTATGAATCGAGCGGACCTTCGTTCCACTCCTTAAACACCTGGTGCATTTCATCGGCATTCATACCTAAAACATCTTTCATAATGTGGTATGCTTCATTAATCAATTGCATGTCGCCATATTCAATGCCATTGTGCACCATTTTAACAAAGTGGCCGGCTCCGTTTTCGCCAACCCAGTCGCAGCAGGGTGTGCCATCTTCAACCTTAGCGGCAATTGCCTGGAAAATGGGTTTTACAATGGGCCATGCTTTAGTTGAGCCACCGGGCATAATGGAAGGACCTAACAAGGCGCCTTCTTCCCCACCCGATACACCGGTACCAATATAAAGCAGACCCTTGCTTTCAACATATGCGGTTCTGCGGTCGGTATCGGGGAAATGAGTGTTACCGCCATCAATGATAATGTCGCCAGGCTCCAGTAATGGAATCAGGCTTTCGATGTTATCATCAAGTGCTTTACCGGCTTTAATCATCAGCATCACTTTGCGGGGACGCTCAAGCGATTGAACCAGTTCTTTTAATGAGTGTGTGCCTTTAATATTTTTCCCTTTAGCACGGCCGGCAATAAAGTTATCAACCTTATCGATTGAGCGGTTAAAAACCGAAACCTGAAAACCTTTACTTTCCATATTCAGTACCAGGTTTTCACCCATTACTGCAAGGCCAATCAAGCCAATGTCTGATAATGCTTTCATCCGTATATAATTTTTAAATATGGTTGGATGGAACTCGCATGATGAATTTTCATCCTTGTATATGCTTAACGAATCATGCTCGTTTTATTATTATTTAATTTTAAGGGTTGTATTTTTTGAAACTGTTTATATTTAGTTTTCTGGCTTTAATAAAGACTGAAAGAAACTTAGACAAAAGACAGATAGACAAGACTTATTAGATTAAACAGACCTGTCCTCGTTGGCAGGAATAAGCACTCCTTTATGATTTCATTCTTCTTGAGATTATTAAGTTTTGGTCTATTTTTTAATAGTCTTTTGTCTTTAGTCTAAAAAATAATCATAAACAGCTACCTAGTCTTATATAACTTCTGACTGTTCACTTTTGACTAAACACTAGTCTTTAAACCTATCCTTGTGTGCCCACAATCCAACTGCGGGATTGGAAATATAGAATATTTCTTCGCCATCGGGCATAACGTTCATGCCGTCTTTCAGTTTCTCAGGATTATATCGTGCCATCATCTCTTTTAAATCGGCGTATTTAAAAAAAACCGATTCAATTTCTGCTTTGGTAAGATGGCCGGGACAGTATGTTACTGAGAAACGTCCTTCGGAGCTGCCATGAATAAGGTGTGCCGCTGCCCCCAGGTTGTTTTTCATATCGTCGTTGTTTTCAACGTACTCTAAAGTTTTTGGGGTACCACAATAACCGTATTTCCTGATGAGTTTATCGATGGTTTTATCTTCACCAAATTCTTTAAGCGCCGGGGCAAGCACAATGAGTTCGGCATTGTCGGCCAGGGCCATACGTGTGCGGTAGATACTTTTATTGCCCAGCCAGGTGCTTTTAAACTCGGTAGGATCCAGATAAACCACAACCTTTTTCAAAGGCTCAGGCACCATTTCGAAGTTTACCTTGATGGACAGATTAGCTGCCAGTTCAAAAACTTCCTCATCGTCGCCAATAAATATGCCTCGAGTTACCAAATTGCCATCAGCATTTCTCCCAACCACCGTTTGCACATAAAGAATAGGCAAATGTTTGGCAAATTTTTCCGAGGCATAGTTCAATACTTTGCGAACAGGATTGTTGGCCCTTCCCATTATACGCTCCATACCATAAACAGCACCAATAAAGTGACTCTTATTAATGCCTTCGGAGCCACCGGTACCTACAAAAATATTTTTATTGTAGTTGGCCATGCCAATAACTTCGTGGGGAACAACCTGTCCGATGGAAAGAATCAGGTCGTGATTGCCTTCTGTAAGTAATTTGTTAACCTGGGCAGGCCAATCGTAGGTAACTCTGCCATCGGTAATTTCCGAAATAAATGAGCCCGGAACAACGCCTAACGTTACTACATCGTTACGCCAGTCGTGTACTCTGAACAAAGATTTGGGAACACCGGGAAACATATGTTCAATTTCATGGTCGGGCATAGCCGAGTGAGTTCCAAGTGCCGGAAGTACATCTACCAGTTTATCTTTATAATATTGCCAGGCATAAACCGTTAGCTCACCTGAACGCGAATGGTAACGGGTGTAGTCGGGCGGAATTGCAAGCACCCTGTTTTTGGTTCCCAGCTTATCTAAAGCAGCATAAAGGGCGTTCTTCAAATCATCAGAAGTGAGCACATCCTTTTCCGAGCCACGTTGATATAAAACCATGATAGTATTTGTTAATTATAAATTTAATCCACTAAACAGAATTCCATTGCGTTACCCTTTCGGTTTTCGGAATCCGGTTTTCTTTCTCTCCTTGTTACCTTCTTACCCTTGCATTTCCGCCCCAAATGCTCCAGACCATTTCTTCGTCGGCCGGTTGGGCATAATCGGTAAGGAAAGTGGTAGCCAATGCACCGGTAGCCCATCCAAACTGAATCCATTTTTCTGGTTGCCAGCCTTTTAGTATGCCATAGAGCATGCCACCTACAAATCCGTCGCCGCCGCCTATACGGTCGAGCACACGAATTTCGCGCGGTTCAACTACATGCCAGTTGCTGCCTTCGAGCATAATGCCACCCCAAAGGTGTTCGTTGGCATTGATTACCTGACGCAAAGTTGTGGCAAATACAGAAGCATTGGGAAAAGCTTTTTTTACCCGCATAATCATCTCCTTAAAGCTGTCGATTTTATCGGCAATGGCTTTCCCTCCTTCCTCAGGACCTTCAATGCCCAGACAAAGTTGAAAGTCTTCTTCATTACCAATGAGAATATCTGAAACAGAAGCTATTTCTGTAAAAATTTCTCTCAGTTCTTTTTCACGGCCTTTCCAGAAGGAAGCTCTGTGATTTAAATCGAATGAAATACGTGTGCCATGTTTTTTTGCTGCACGGGCAAGTTCCAGACAGAAGTTGCTGGTTTCGGGGGATAAGGCACCAATAAGGCCTGAGAGATGTACAATCTGCACCCCTTCTTTTCCAAAAATCCGGTCTAAATCAAAATCCTTAACATTGAGCGTTCTTCCCACTTCACCGGCGCGGTCGTTTTGAACGCGGGGGCCACGAGCACCAAATCCGCTGTCGGCAATATTGAATTGGTGACGGTAACCCCAGGGGTCGCCTTGTTCCACTTCAACACCTTCGTAATCCATATGGCGGTTTTTCAGATTGCTTTTAATAAACTGCGCAATGGGGCTGTCCTTAACAAAAGTAGTGAGCACTTTCACCGGGAGTCCAAGGTAACTTGCAATGCTGGCTACATTTGTTTCGGCGCTGGTTGCCTGCATTATAAACGTATCACTACTGTGCACAGGCTGTCCGTTAACAGGTGTGATGCGTACCCCCATACTGGTAGGTACTACCAACGACCATTTATATTCTTTTTTTAGTTCAATGCTCATCTTGGTTCAATTTAAGGGTTCATTTTTGATAAATTAGGAAAAGGCTTAGAAACTGTTTAAAATAATTATTTAGACAAAAGATTTAAAAAGTAATATACTTAAAATAAGTAAAATAACTCAACCGTTTTGTTTGTCTGTTATTTCTATTAAGTCTTTTCTTTCTGTCTAGTATCTAAACTTCTAAGAGTCTATAATAAATTCGGGAAACTAAATTTAAACAGTTCCTAATTACCTGTCTAAACACCGCTATAGGCGCTAAATCCACCATCTATAGGTATAACAATTCCTGTAATAAATTTCGACCAGTCGGACAAAAGATAAACCAATGTACCGCTTAACTCATCAGGAGTTCCATAACGTTCCATTGGCGTACCATTGATGATTTTTCGACCGCGAGGCGTTGATTCACCGGTTTTTTCATCAATCAACAGAAAACGGTTCTGATTGGTGAGTAAAAAACCTGGCGCAATGGCATTTACGCGAACTCCGGTTTTAGCGAAATGAACCGCCAACCATTGAGTAAAATTATTGATGGCAGCTTTGGATGCTGAATAGGCTGGGATTCGTGTAAGTGGCCTGTACGAATTCATAGATGAGATATTAACAATACCTCCGGCTTGTTTCTCAACCATATCTTTTGCAAATACTAAAGTTGGCAAAAGTGTGCCCTTAAAGTTAAGGTCAAAGGTTTTGTCGAAACCTTCAATCTGCAAACCAAAAAATGTATCATCCAAATTATCGGTGAGTTCCATTTTTTCAACCTTAGAAGTGGCTGTTGCGGCATTACCCCCGGCACCATTAATGAGAAAATCAACTTTCCCAAGCCTTTGATGAATTAATTTATGCGCCTCTTCGAGCGATTCTTTACTCAGAACATTGGCTGCCAAACCAATTGATTCAACTCCGGTTGAAGTCTTAATATCAGTTGCAACAGCATCTGCAGCTTCAAAATTTAAATCCAGAATAGCAGTTTTAACGCCGTGCATAGCTAAAGCTTTGGCCATGGTTGAGCATATAACGCCGCCGCCGCCGGTAACAACAGCAACTTTTCCTTCCAGATTTAGTTTACCAATGGGTGAAGTCATAGTATTATTTTTTACTTAAATAGTTAGCATTCAGGATGATGGGCTTCACTTTTTTGCTCTCACTTTTTCGATGGTAGTCATGAGTTCTCTAACCTTATCGGCTAAGGCAGCATAATTTTTTGAAGCCATTATTTCTTTTGGAAACAGGTTTGAACCCATTCCGACACAGGTAACCCCGGCATCGAACCAGGTTTTTAAATTTACCTCTGTAGTGTCAACGCCGCCTGTGGGCATAATGTTGGTCCATGGCATTGGGCCTTTAACAGCCTTAACAAATGAGGCGCCGCCAATTTCAGATGCGGGGAAGAGTTTCACAATTTCGGCCCCCAGTTCCTGTGCCTTGCTTATTTCGGAAATGGTTCCGCAACCCGGCGACCATGAGACCCCGCGACGGTTGCAGATTTTGGCCATGTCTTCATTTAAAAGTGGCGAAACAATAAAATTGGCTCCTGCTTGAATGTATAAAGCTGTTGTAGCACCCTCAACAATTGAGCCGGCTCCCAGTATCATTCCCGGAAGTTCTTTTAATGCATATTTGTTGAGCTCGCTGAAAACTTCATGTGCAAAATCGCCCCGGTTTACAAATTCAAAAACCCTGATTCCACCTTCGAAACAGGCTTTAACAACATTTTTGCACACCTCAATATCCGAATCGAAAAACACAGGTACTACACCAGTTGCTTTCATTGCGGAAAACACTTCACTGCGACTATATTTGGCCATAATATTTTAGTTTAAAATTTATCAGATGTTAGCTCTTAGCTCCTGACAGCTAACAATTAACACTTTCTGTTCCGCTACGCGGAATTCCGCTTCGCTTCATCTTCTTTCTTCGTTCTTCGGTTTTCGGTTTTCGTTCTCCCTTCTTCGATCTCCGTCATTTATCTGGAAACCCTTCCTGAAGCGTCACCGCCCATCAGTTTCTCAACTTCATCAACAGAAACCTGGTTGAAGTCGCCCAGTATGGTGTGTTTCAAGCACGATGCTGCAGTAGCAAAACGCAGTGCTTTTTCGTCGTTGCCTGTATAAGTAAGCAAACCATAAATAAGCCCCCCCATAAAAGAGTCGCCGCCACCTACCCTGTCAACAATATGCGTAATTTGGTAAGTTGGTGCAGTATAAAGGTTTTTACCATCGAACAGCACGCCCGACCATGAGTTATGGTTGGCATTAACCGAACCACGTAAAGTGGTAATTACTTTTTTAACACGAGGGAAACTTTTCATTATTTGTTCCGATACGCTGCGATAGGCTTCGGCATCGACATGGCCGCCGGTAACGTCCACGCCTTCGGGTTTTATACCAAGCACCATTTCAGCATCTTCTTCGTTGCCAAGTACCACATCGCATCCAGCCACCAGTTCGGGCATAACATCATTGGCTTTTTTGCCATATTTCCAGAGGTTCTTGCGGTAGTTAAGGTCGCACGATACGGTTATTCCTTTTTTATTGGCAGTTTGAATGGCTTCCAGACAAGCATCAGCAGCTCCCTGCGAAACAGCCGGTGTTATGCCGGTCCAGTGAAACCATGATGCACCTTCGAGTATTTTATCCCAATCGAATTGTCCTTTTTTAACCTGTGAAAAGGAAGAATAGGACCTGTCGTAAACCACCTTGCTGGCTCGCGCCACGGCGCCGGTTTCAAGAAAATAAATACCCAATCGTTCGCCGCCAAATTGAATATTTTTGGTGTCGACCCCATATTTCATTAGGTCCATGTGGCAGGCACTGCCCAAATCATTTTTAGGAAGGGCTGTTACAAAGGAAGAGTCAATTCCATAATTTGCCAATGATACTGCCACATTGGCTTCGCCACCACCATAGCAGGCATCGAAAGATGTAGCTTGTGTAAACCGTTGATATCCGGGAGTGGATAAACGTAACATGATTTCTCCGAAAGAAACAACTCTTGGTGTCATTTAAATAATATTTAATTGGTAATATTTTTTGTTTTTGTAAATGATTAAATCTCCCTAGAAACCAAAGTAATTCATGGGGTTATTGTAGCAAATATCTTCAACAACCGTTTTCAGTAATGCCTGGTCGTTTGGAATCAATCCTTTGTCGATTTCATTACCTAAATAATTGCATAGAATTCTTCGGAAGTACTCATGTCGCGGATACGACAGGAAGCTTCTTGAATCGGTAACCATTCCTACAAAGCGCGATGTTAATCCCAACACAGACAAGTCTCTCAGGTGTTTTTCCATGCCCACTTTTTGGTCGAGAAACCACCAACCGGCTCCATATTGAATTTTCCCGGGAGTGCGTCCATCCTGGAAGTTTCCCAGCATGGTTACAAACATTTCATTATCGGCAGGATTGAGATTGTACAGGATGGTTTTGGCCAGTTTATCCTCGCTATCGAGTAAATCCATAAAGCGCGATATTTTATTGGCATCCTGAGAGTTTCCAATAGAATCGAAACCAACATCGGCGCCAAGTTTTTTAAACATCCTGGTATTGTTATTACGCATGGCACCCAAATGGAATTGTTGAACCCACCCACGTTTATGGTTCATTTTGCATAACTCGTACATTACAAAAGTTCTGTAACCTTCTGTTTCCTGTTCGCTCAAAGGTTGTCCGGCACGCAACTTTTCAAACGATTTATCGGCTCCTGTTCTGAAATCGGGCGTATAGTAAAGTCGGTCGAGACCATGATCTGATGCTTTACAGCCTGCCTCATGAAAAAAGGCGTGCCGCTCATCCAAAACAGCGATTAAATCGGCAAGTTTTGATATAGTTTTACCTGAAACAACTTCCAATTTTTGAATATAGCCGTTAAAGAAGTTGGTATCTTCAGTTTTTAAAACATTATCGGGCCTGAAAGTAGGTCTTATTTTTACACTGAAATTTTTCAGTGCCTGATGGTATTCCAGGGTATCAATGGGGTCGTCGGTGGTTCCAACCACTTCAACGTTCATTTTTTTCAGGATGTTTTGTGTTCTGAAATCATCCTGTTGCAGCATTTCTGTGGCCTGGTCGTAAATTTTACCGGCATTGGCCGGCGACAGCAACTCAAAAATATTAAAGTAACGAGCCAGCTCCAGATGTGTCCAGTGATGCAGGGGATTGCCAATGGTGTAAGGCACTGTTTCAGCCCATTTCTGAAATTTGTCGCGGAACGAATGATTTCCGGTACAAAACGATTCATCAACACCATTGGTGCGCATTGCTCTCCACTTGTAATGGTCGCCTTCTAACCAAATTTGCCCAAGGCTTTCAAATTGATGATTGTCGGCCACCAGTTTTGGCGACAAATGACAATGAAAATCAACGATGGGTTGTTTTTCTGCATAATCGTGATAAAGCTTTTGCGCTGTCTTTCCTTCTAAAATAAAATCAGGATGGATGAAATTTGCCATATTTTTAAATTGTCGTTAACGAACACGAAGATATAACAGGTTTGAATTTTTTGCAAATATTTTAACTATTTTTTCTTTTAAAAATAATGACACAAATGCAAATAAATATATTATAATCCTTAATAGCAATATTTTACATCATACAAAACGTTATCTTAATTAATTCATAAGTATAGCTATTACAATTATTAAACCGTATCTTTTATTTCTGAAATTAAAAAAAAACGAAAATTAATTTGTGTTTTTTGTGCAAACGTTTGTATTTTTGTATCAGAAACATTAATCCGGATTATGCGACGTGCCACTATTATCGATATTGCATTGGCTTTGGGTGTTACACCCTCAACGGTATCAAGGGCTCTGGCCGGGAATTCGCGTGTAAGCCTAACAACCCGCCAAAAAGTGCTCAATAAAGCTGCCGAGTTAGGCTACCAGCCAAATGTGGTGGCATCATCGCTTCGAAAAGGAACAAGTGACACCATTGGCATGTTGGTGCCAAGAATTAACCGAAACTTTTTCAGTCATGTTATCAGTGCAGTTGAAGAAGTTCTGAATCCGGCCGGGTTTAATCTGCTGATTTGCCAAAGTCATGAACGCCTGATAAAGGAACGTCAGGCCATTCAGGTATTATTAAAGAATCGGGTGGCAGGCATCATTATGTCGCACTCCATTGAGACCACCGATTTTGAACATATCATTCAGGCAACCCGTCAACGTGTGCCGGTGGTTCAGTTCGACAGGGTAAACAAGTTAATTCCCGGCCCACGCATAGTAAACGACAACTTTACCGGGGCTCATTTGGCTGTTAAACACCTGATACGCAATGGATATAATCGCATCGCGCATTTAACAGGTTCAATGGCGGTTAATGTTTATCAGGAACGTTTGAATGGTTATAAATATGCCATTGATGAGGCTGGATTGGTTTTCGAACCATCTATGGTAATTGAAAATGCCATAACCCGCGAAACCGGTTTTGAAGAAGCTTTAAAATTGATAGCCAAAAATAAAGTGGACGCGTTTTTTTGTGCAGGCGATTTTTCGGCAACAGGAGCCATTCAGGCCATTCAACATTCGGGTTTGAAGGTACCCACAGATATTGGCGTGGTAGGATTTGCCAACGAGCCTTTTGCTGAAATAATTGCGCCAAAGCTATCAACCGTTGAGCAAAATGCCTACGATATGGGCATCAGGGCTGCTAAATCAATGATTAAAGTAATCGCTGACAATAACTCGGGAGATGGCATCGAAGAAATAGTCCCGGTAAGGCTTCTGGTGAGGGAATCATCAGTAAAATAAATTAAACAACAATATGAAACGAACATGTTTGCGGAAAATCACATACACTTATGAAAATTCGACATGTGAGTTCCATCTGACCATTAACAAACAAATTATTTACGGATGAAAATTAGTTTAATCATCATCGTTGCATTTATATTTATAACCGGATGTAAAATAACTCCGGTTGTTACCGAAGTGGGATTAGGATGGGCAAAAACATCGGTTAACACCACCATTTTCAGGAAAAACTCTCTGGTTTCGGATGCAAAATTTCAATATATCGCCTATTACGACAGTACCGGTCATGTAATATTGGGTAAACGCAAACATGGCTCATCGGAATGGATTCTGAACCAAACCCAATATACCGGCAATGTAAAGGATGCTCATAATATTATCAGCATAATGGTTGATGGAGACGGCTATTTACATGTTTGCTGGGACCACCACAACGGGCCACTGAACTATGCCAAATCGGTTGCCCCTCAAAGCCTTGAACTGGGTGATAAACTACCAATGACAGGAACGCTTGAAGATAATCTTGTTACTTATCCTGAATTCTATGCCTTACCTGATGGTGGGATGTATTTTGTTTACCGGCATGGAGCCTCGGGGGCTGGCAATATAGTTTTAAACCGTTATCGTTTAAAAGAAAAACGCTGGGAAAGGATTCAGGATAATCTGGTTAGTGGCGATGGGCTTAGAAATGCCTACTGGCAAATGGCTGTAGATAACACAGGGGCCATTCATTTATCGTATGTATGGCGCGACACATGGGATGTTGCCACCAATCATAACCTGTGTTATGCCCGTTCGGTTGATGGCGGTAAAAACTGGACCACATCGAACAATAAACCTTTGCCAATGCCCATTACCTATGAAGTATCGGAAATTGCCATGGAAATTCCACAAAACAGCAACCTCATTAACCAAACCTCCATAACTACCGATGCAGCCGGACATCCGGCCATAGCATCTTACTGGACGGCTGTCGGCGATTCAATTACCCAATTTTATGTGGTGTATCATAACGGTGAAAAATGGAACTTATCAAAAGCTTCTTCAAGAACCACGGCTTTTTCTTTGTCAGGTGGCGGAACCAGGCGGATTCCAATAAGCAGACCACAATTGCTTGCAAAAAGTTTGGGCGCTGATACCCGCTTCTTTTTGGTTTATCGCGATGCCGAAGCCAATAATTGTGTGGTAGTTGCTACTGCTGTTTCGGGCGAAAATATGGTTTGGCAGCAAAAAGTTTTACATGAACTGGAAGTTGGCCAATGGGAGCCATCATACGATACTGAACTATGGAGACACAAAGGCGTTTTTGCCTTGTTTGTTCAGAAAACAGGGCAAGGCTCAGGAGATGAAAAACCGGAAGAATTGGATGCCCAAATGGTAAAAGTGCTTCAAATGAATGAATCGCAGATGAAGCAATTGTTTGAAGAATAGATATCAGAGAAAGACTATAGTAAACAGGCTGTAGGCTGAAGGCTGAAGTAAATAGTCAATAGGGAAAAATCATAGGATAATATTGAGAGACAAATATTTTTTGGTATTTAAAGATATGCCAACAGCTGAAAAATGAATTAAAACTAGAATAATTAACCATAAAACAGAAAAATATGGAATGGGAATTAAGGTATGCAGCGCATCCATCTGATGCAAAACATTATGACACAGAAAGACTTCGCAAGGATTTTCTGGTTGATGGTTTGTTTAAACCAGGTAAGATAAAAATGGTGTATTCCATGTACGACCGTTTAATTGTTGGTGGTGCTATGCCCACCAAAGAAGGGAGTAAACTGGAACCGTTTGAAGAACTGAAAGCTCAGTTTTTTCTGCAACGACGCGAAATAGGTTTTATCAACGTTGGTGGACCTGCAACCATTAAAGCCGATGGTATGGAATACAAACTTGGTTATAAAGAAGCTCTGTACCTGGGCAGTGGCAACAAAGATGTTGTTTTGTATTCTGATGATGCCAGTAATCCCGCAAAGTTGTATATCAACTCTGCCCCTGCTCACAAACAGTTTCCAAACAAAAAAATCACTCTGGCCGATGCCGAAGTTGTTGTGCTGGGAGCGCTGGAAACAGCGAACCATCGCCAAATAAACAAATTAATGGTAAACAGCGTGGTAGAAACCTGTCAGCTGCAAATGGGAATGACCGAACTTAAACCCGGCAGCGTATGGAATACCATGCCACCTCATACACACAACAGGCGTATGGAGGCCTACTTCTATTTTGAAGTTCCTGAAGAACAGGTGGTTTGTCATTTTATGGGGCAGCCTGATGAAACCCGCCACATCTGGATGAAAAACGAAGAAGCAGTGATTTCTCCATCGTGGAGCATTCATAGTGCTGCCGGTACTTCCAATTACACATTTATTTGGGGTATGGCTGGCGAAAACCTCGACTATGGTGATATGGACACACGTAAACCAACCGAACTGAAATAATATGCTGACCGGGTTTTGGGAAAAATACAAGGAAGCGCCGGTTACCCGGGTTGCCGAAGGTTTTGAAAGACGTATTATCTATACTGATAATCTGATGCTGGTAGTAGCCGATTTTTATGATGGTCCCACCCATCAGCCAGACCCGTTACACCATCATGTACATGAGCAGGTATCGTTTATGGCAGAAGGTGAGGTTTTGCTGTTTTCGGAAGGTAAAGAGCCCGTGCACCTGAAAAAAGGAGATATGTTTGCCATGCCTTCCAATGTTCAGCACTCCATTCAGCGATTAACCAGTCATGTTCGAATTATTGACTGCTTTACACCGTTACGAAAAGAATTTTTAAACGATTAAATACTGGAATTATGATAATAAATGAATTATTCGATTTAAGCGGCAAAGTGGCACTTATTACCGGTGGAACCCACGGTATTGGTATGGCCATTGGCAAAGTGCTGGGCAAAGCCGGTGCTAAAATTTGTGTCAACGACCTTTCGCAGGAACGTTTGGATGCCTGCAAAGCAGAGTATGCTCAGGATGGAATTGATGTTTACACATTGGTGTTTGATGTTACCAACGAAGCAGATGTGGACAAGGGAATTTCTCAAATTGAGAAAGAGGTTGGCAGTGTGGATATTCTCATCAACAATGCCGGCATTATTAAACGTATTCCTATTTTAGACATGCCGCTTGCCGACTTTAAACAAGTGATTGATGTTGACCTGATTGCCCCCTTAATTGTGGCCAAACGGGTAGCACCAAAAATGATTGAAAAACGTGCCGGTAAAATCATCAACATGTGTTCAATGATGAGTGTTTACGGACGTAATTCTGTTTCAGCCTATGCTGCAGCCAAAGGCGGTTTAAAGCTGTTAACAGCTAACATGACCTGCGAATGGGCAAAATACAACCTTCAGATTAATGGAATAGGCCCTGGTTACATTGCCACGGCACAAACAGCACCAATTCGCGAAGGCAATCATCCATTTAACGATTTGGTTATGACACGCACACCTGCCGGTCGTTGGGGCGAACCCGAAGATGTAGGTAATGCTGCTCTTTTTCTGGCATCAAAGGCCAGCAACTTTGTTAATGGCCACATACTTTATGTGGATGGTGGTATTCTGGCCAACTTTGGCTACGTAAAAGGAGAAAATGACCTATAGCAACTCAATGGGCGAAGCTTTTTGTTGATAAATTATGATTCAAATGTTTCGCCCTTCTTGTTTGTTAAATGTCTCTGGTTCACCATTTAATTTGAGTATTCTTTCATCTAAACCAATAAACTATGCAATTAAAAAGAGTATTGTTTATTTCTGCAGCAGTTTTTATGCTGGCTGCATGCTCAAAGCCCGGTTTTCACGGGTTTGAAGCTAAAAATCCGTTTAACGAACCTGTTAAAGGCAAAGCTTTTGTTCTTGACCGCGAAACTGTTGAACCCTTAATTCAAGGTATTTTAACGGCTGAATCGAAAATATTGGTTACCGACAATAACGGTAAGGTGGCCATTTCGCAATGCGACGATTTGGATGGAGATGGCACCTGGGACGAAATTGCATTTATGGCCGATTTTGAAGAAAACCAGACATTAAAATTCTCGTTCAAAGCTGTTTCGGCCTCTGAAATGCCCGAATTTGCCAAAAGAACCAACATTCGCTTTGGTTATAAAAATGACCCCTATAACGAAGTTGAATCAGAACTAAGATTAAAGAGTACCGATAGTCCTACCATTTCAGCAGTATTTCAAATGGAAGGCCCCGCCTGGGAAAACGACCTGGTAGGCTTTCGAAATTATTACGATGCCCGCAATGGCATGGATATTTTTGGTAAAACAACAACCGAAATGGCCCTCGACAGCGCTGGCATTCGCGGACAGAATTACCATGTTTTGGATAATTGGGGTATGGATATTTTAAAGGTAGGTAACTCACTGGGTGCCGGAGCAATAGCCATTGGTTTTGGAGAAGGACTATACCGGGTTGGGCAGGCTGAATCGGGAACTTATCGCTTTATTACCGAAGGTCCGGTAAGAGCTATGTTTGAGTTCACATTTACCGGCGTTCCGGCTGGTGACCGATTGTACAATATTGTTCACCGGATATCTATTTATGCCGGCGACCATTTTTACCGCAGCGAAGTTTGGGTTGACAATTTACAAGGCAACGAAGTTTTGTACACCGGTATTGTTGACATGCACAATTTACCGGCATTCCAAATGGAAACCGCCGGTTTGAAAATTTCGGGCACACATGGCAATCAGGCTTTTGATGGTGAGATACTCGGCTTGGGATTGTTGGTACCTGCTTCGCAATTTGTTGAATACAAAGAAGCACCTGCATCTGGCGAAGGTATTATTCAAACCCATTTAGCAGCCATCAAACTGGATGATAACATCCCCGCCCGATACGCTTTTTTTGCAGGCTGGGAATTGCAGGATGCCAACTTTTCGAGTGAAGCCTGGTTTAAAGATAAACTCTCAAAAGCAGCACTGAAACTGGATGAAGTAAAGTGGTAGAAAGTTGGTTATAATTTGGATGCTTTATTGAAGTAACATTTTCATTAGTAAGAGGCTGTCTAAAAAGCCATTAGTAAGACTTTGTGATAATCTTAGAGTTCTTTGTGGTAAAACTTAATAATTAAATCACAAAGGAAAACAAAGTACACACAAAGGAGCACAAAGAAAAAAGATTGAGTTTGATAACTTTTTAGACGGCCTCTTGCTAACTTTCCGGAATCTCCTAAACAATTATTGCGCCCACGATGGAGGCCCGGCTTGCCCGCCAATTGAAACATCTTCCATAATGATGTTACGGGCTTCCTGCAAATCGAAGGCTATTTGGGCCTTTTCGATGGTAACATTGGTAAAATAAATGTTATGCACCTTCTTTTCGGGGAAACCATGAATGACAATACCACCGGCTGTAGCTTCGCGACAATAGACATCTTCCACAAAAACATTGTGTATATGTGTTACATGCCCTTTGCCCTCCTTATGATAAAAGGAAGTGATAAAAAAGGCATCTTCCACCTTATCGAGTTTCACGTTTCTGAAGAATATGTTAGATATTTCGCCGCCCCGATCGGGATTTGATTTTATGTACAGCCCACGTTTCAGATAACCAATGGCTTCGCAATTTTCGACAAACACATTGTGTACCCCGGCAGCCATTTCGCTTCCAATAACAATGCCGTGCAAGCCCAATAATTTACAATTGCGCACAATAATGTTTTTGGTGCTTCGCCCGATGGTGCGTCCCTCCAGGTCGCGTCCGGCTTTTATGGCCACATTGTCGTCGGCATTATTAAATACCACATTCTCAATAAGAATATCTTCAGAATATTCGGGGTCGATGCCATCGTTGTTTTTATTCTGTGCATCGAATTTCACACCCCGAACCGTGGCATTTTGACACATCAAAAGGTGGATGCACCAAAATGGCGAATCTTCAATTTTTACATCCTCAATGAGAATATTTTTGCAATCGTAAAACTGAACCAGATGCGGACGCAAGTAATGGCCTTCGCCAAAAATACGTTCTTCGCCCGGGACCTGCTCATTGTTCATCTTACGCGACAACAGCTGATCGTCGCGTTGAATATCGCGCCATTTTTGCCATGTTTCAGAAGCTTCTCCATCAATAACGCCCTTGCCGGTAATAGCAATATTCTCGCACTGATAGGCATAAATAAAAGGGCTGTAATTATAGAGCAACGTTCCTTCCCAGCTGGTGGGTACAACAGGCAAATAAAATGAGGGCTCGCTACTGAATTTTAAAACTGCACCCTCGGCCAGATGAAGTTCGGTATTGCTGACAAAATGAATGGGACCATCGAGAAAATAATCACCCGGAGGCACAACAATACGCCCTCCGCCTGATGTTTTGGATGCCGCCATAGCTTTATCGAAGGCAGGTTTCCAATTCGTGGCAGAATCGCCTCCATCAACAAAAGCAGTTATTAAGAAAACCTTATCATTAAAAACAGGAGGAATAATGCGGGCCAGAATAGCCTCTTTTGAATCAAATTGATTCATATCGGTATGACTTTGGTTTGTGCAGCCAATGAAAAAAATGAGCAGCACTAAGCTAATGGTTTTAAGGCTATAAATAATCCTCATGGTTTAATTATTTGGCGACAATCCCGTTTAAATACATTTCAAGATTTGTATATTGTTGATGCAGGTTATAACCACGGTGATCTGTGGAATTATTGGGATCCAAACCATTTTCAATTTCCCATTCGTCGGGCATTCCATCACCATCGGTATCAGCCGGAGCTATGCCGCCCGATAAATCGGGCCAGCCGCCAACATCTTTTTGGCTGTTAATTATTCCATTTTCACCATATGTGGTAGTTCCTGTTCTCACTTCATTAAGGATTCTCCGGTCAACCTCATCGCGGTTCAAACTGGCACCGGCATTGTTAATAACTGCATTAAATGCATCCTGTGCTGAGAAAGGTTTAATATCGGACACCATAAACGGACTGCCAACCACTATCTCTTTTAAAGATCCGCTTTTGGGATTGATGCCTTTTTGGTTATTCTTGTTCACAGCAGGGGCCCCTTCCAGAATGTTGCCCGACAAATAGTATTTTCCTAAGGGTTTATAAGGTTCCAGAAATAAAATCCGCTCTTTTGAAACGGTGGCCGGGCCCGGTTTATAATAATTGCCAATAAGATTATACTTGCCATTTTCGCCTCCATAGCTGGCTTTGGAGCGCCAGTTGTAAATAACATTATTAACCATTTCGGTAAGTTCCTCCTCGCCGCTGGTTAATCCTCTGCTACCTTGAAAACGTGGGTTACGACTGGTATGATGTGCCAGCAGGTTATGATAAAAAGTGGCTTTATTGCCGCCCCAAATACCGCCATAGCCATGTTCACCTTTAAAATGGTGACTCATATTAAGGCTTTCGCTCATGATGCACCACTGAATGGTTAAATTTTCGTTTTTGTAGAACGAGCAGGCCTCGTCGGTTCCCCAGCTAAAGCTGCAATGGTCGATAATAATGTTTTTATTGCCCATGCCGGTAATGGCATCCTGCTCAATTGGAAACTCATCGCCCGGTCGAATCCTGATGTACCGGATAATTACCTCGCTGGCACTCACTTTTAAACCATGGCCAGAAAGACAAATGCCTTTGCCTGGTGCACTTTGACCAGCAATGGTAATGCTATCGTTATTAATGGTTAGTGGTGTTTCAAGCCTAATGGTTCCCGACACAACAAACACAATGGTACGGGCACCTTTTCTTTGAATTCCCTTTCGCAGACTTCCTTCGCCTTTATCGTTTAAATTGGTAACCACATAAACCTGGCCTCCGCGTCCACCCACGGTATATTTTCCGGCGCCTTCGGCGCCAGGGAAAGCAGGCACATTATTTATGTGCCCGCACTCCTGACTCCTTCCAACCACACCAGAAAAAATAAACAATAAACAAAACACCAAATTCTTCATCATATTATATTTTATCGGCAATAACCGTTTCCTACCTGTCGAGTTCCAACGCAGCCAGAATAAATGGCGCTACACCTTTAGGATCATTATCCACCTGTGTTTCACTAATATAATATTCGTATGAGCCATCGCGGTAGGGATTGCCTCCCAAACCACAAGCACCGCAAATATGTTTCATGGTAATATGGCCGTCAGCATCTTCTACAATGAGATGTTTCAGAATAGAATCAAACGCATCGTTGGCAATGGCCAGATACTTTTGGTCGAGATAGCCTTGCTTGGCCCCTTTGGCAAAGGCATAGGTAAACATGGCCGAACCTGAACCCTCGGCGTAGTTACCTTCAACACCTACATGGTCGAGCACCTGAAACCACAAACCCGTTTGCGGGTCTCTTACATTCACCAATGCTTCAGCCGTTTGATTGAATATTTTAATTATTTCTTCACGGTCAGGATGATCTTTGGGCATAAAATCCAGAACATCCACAATGGCCATCATGTACCAACCCATGGCACGGCTCCAGAAATGAGGCGAGCGTCCTGTTTCCTTATCGGCCCAGCGCTGCTCCTTACTTTCGTCCCAGGCGTGATACAATAATCCGGTTTTTTCGTCGCGGGTTTTCTCGTACACCAATTTAATTTCGTGAGCAACAACATCGAACCATTGAGGAGCGTTAAATTCTTTGGCATACTGAGCCAGAAATGGAGATGCCATGTACAAACCATCGAGCCAAATCTGGTATGGATAGATTTGTTTGTGCCAAAAGCCTCCCGATTCGGTTTTTGGATGGGCTTCCATTTGCTTAACATGAAGCTCAATGGCATCGCGGTATTTTTTCTCGCCTGTACGCTTGTAGAGTGTTATGATATTTTTGGCCGGATTAATGCGGTCGATATTATACTCCTCTATCCGATAGTTCTTTACAGTGCCATCTTCGCGCACAAAAAAATCCACATAAGTTTCCATATACCTGGAATACTTTGAATCCACATCGCCAAGTTTATCAATGGCCTGACCAACAAAAGCTATGTCGTATTGCCATTTAAGATTTTTTTTACCGAGGTAGTTGATGAGGCTATCGTACCTTTCAATTACCGTATTGGCCATACGAACCGACCATTTTTCGGATTTGCGTGATGCGCTGTCGCCTGAACCACAGGCTGCCAGAACCATCACTATTAATAGAGCTAAAGTTATTTTATGCATACTTATTAGTTTCAAAAGGTGAAAATTGGGTTTAGTTGATGTTTATGCTAAGGTTTTGTTATTAAGTTATTTCCCGAAATTTATTTTACTGCTTACAATGGCGTTTAAATAAACTTCAAGGTTTGTGTACTGGGGGCTTAAATTATATTTTTTTCCATCAGTAGCATCGTTGGGGTCGAGACCATTTGCCAATTCCCAAGCATCGGGCATTCCGTCTTTATCGGTATCCAAAGGCGCAGTCAAAGATTGCAAAAGCGGCCAACCTCCAACAGTTGACTGGGTATCAATAATTCCGAGATTGCTACCCCAGACGCCACCAAAAGTGGCAGTGCCATTCTGAACTTCTGATATTATACGGGCATCCACAGCATCGCGCGATAAGCTTGCGCCGGCATGTTCCAGAACCAAAAGATAAGCATCCTCTGCACTTTGAACATTAATGGGTGTTATATCGAACCGGGTTGCAGACTTTAACTCATTTTTATCGCCACCACTTTTAAGATTAACGCCCAGCCAGTTATCGGTTGTTACATTTGGATAATTATGCACATAATTGCCTTCGATGAAGAATTTTCCATAATCAGTAACTTTATAGGCATCGAAAATCCGGCTTTGATTTTTCTTGGTTCCGGGCCCGGCTTTATAGTAATTATTCACAATATTATATTGACCACCTTCGCCGCCATAGCTGGAGTCACTTCCCCAATTATATATCACATTGTTTACCAACTCGGCCTTTTCACGGATAATGCCATCGCGAATTCCATAGAACCTGGGATTGCGGCTCACATGATGCGCCAAAAGATTATGGTGAAAGGTTGCATTAAAACCACCCCATAAACCGCCATAACCGTGTTCTCCCTTACCATGTACCGACAAATTAAGGCTTTCGGCGATGAGACACCATTGCATGGTAAAATTCTCATTATCGTAAAAAGAGGCACACTCATCGGTACTCCAACTCATGGAACAATGGTCGATGATGATATCTTTTTGACGTCGTCCCCAAATAGCATCGGCTTCGGTATTGCTAACATCGCCCAAACGAAACCGTAAAAACCGTATAATTACATTATTGGCACCAATATAAACGGGATAATTGCTGATGGTAATACCATCGCCCGGAGCTGTTTGTCCTGCAATGGTAAGGTTGCCGCTGGAAATATTGAGCGGGTATTGAAGCTCAATGGTTCCCGATACCTGAAAAACAATGGTTCGGGCACCCAATCGCTCCACAGCCCACCGAAAAGTTCCAGGAGCCAGGTTGTCGTCCAATGACGTTACAATGTAAACAGCTCCCTCGGCCCCCCCTTTGGTGTACATTCCTCCCCCTTCTGCACCCGGGAAAGCAGGTATTTTGGAACGATCGGGCTTTGGAAATTCTGCCAATCCGTTATCATCTGAATCCGGTTTGTCAGAATCTTTTGCACAAGCGCCAAACACCATCGTCACCACCATTAAAAAATACCATATCTTTCTCATATCCAACCATCAAAATTGGTTAAGGGGCAACCATGAGTTAGCCCCTTAACAAGGTTTATATCAGCTTTTTATTGTAACCACCTAGGGTCGCCAATTCCATTAATTTGTAACTCCTCGTTTGTAACTGTAAAGTTGCCAGAAGCAGCATTAACAAATCCGGGGTTGTAGGATGTATGCGTTCCGGATATGTCAAACTTACCATTGGTAACACCTGACAGAAAGCTTGCAGCATTGAAATAATTATTCTTGGAGCAAACAGGTTGTGTTGTTGCAGCCTGGTTTGAATAGTATCCGCCATAGGTCGCCTCTGCACCAGCAAAAATGGTATTGGAAATTGTAGATGTATTATTTACAAACCTGACATAAAGAATCCTTCTACCATTTGAAACTTCATAGAATGTACAACGATCAATTACAACCGCGCTTGTTGACCCCGGGAAACTGCCTGATGAATTATCTAAGCGGATAAAATCTCGAGGTGCGGCTGCAACTTTGTTAAAGGTACTGTTGGTTATGGTCAGTTTAACCACATGGCCCGAACGGAAATCAATAAAATCACCGCCATCATTAATAATATTTGAAACTACACAATTATTGAAGGTTAATGTTTCAATCTTCATAACTGCTGAGCCACCATATATAAGAGCCTGATTGTAACCTCTTATGGTACAACCTTCAACAAGGAATGAATTAACGTTATAAGTTCCTGCATTAAAGAAGAAGGCCTGAGCCAGTTTAATTACGGGATCGCTGCCATAAGTACCAACCATTTCCAAATCCCTGAAGGTTACATTTTCAACACCTGCAGAGAACACAAACCTATTGTAAATAATTGGCTTATTGTGCGGATACAATCCTTTAATGGTTATTGATTTGTTGATTTCAATATCGCCCTGAAGAACTGTGTACACCCCGGGGAATAATACTAAAACATCGCCAGCCTGGGCGGCATCGATAGCTGCTTTAAGATCATCCTCTGGATGAACAGCAATGGCGTCTCCAATATCTACCAAGGTGCGGAATGTTACAGTTCCACGTACTTTGGTACCATTCAAAAGAGTTGCAGTATAATTGGTTTCACCGGCCAAACCTGTTATTTCAGCCATACCCGCAGCAACTTCGGACGATGTAACAGTATGGGTAACATTACCCGGATTCAAGGTAATTGAAGTAGCTACCTCGCCGGCAGGCCATCTTAAAACCACCGTAAAGGCAGTGATTTCCTCGGGATTAACATTATAGAAAATTTGTTCAGCATCTGTTTTAAATGTTGCACTTACCCATTTTGAATCTGTAATATCCTCACCTACGGCCTTTATTCTGACTGAATAGCTGGTTTCACCGCCAAAGCCTGTTACAGTGTAGGGCACGACATCGTAAGTAACACCAGTAATTTCCCTAACAGGGGTTCCAGAAAAATCCTGATTGCCATTTTCGAAAAACTGTATGGTATAAGTTTTCGCATTCTTAACTGAATTCCAGTTAAGCCTGACAGAAGTTTTATTAACCACCCTGGCGTCCAGACCGACCGGAGAAAACAACTGGTTAACATTAAGTGAGGTAATTTCCGGATCGATGTCATCGGAGCATCCCGCAGCAAATATTGCTGCGGCCATGCCCACTATATATGTGAACTTTTTCAATAGCTTATTCATTGTTTTAATTTTTGTTGATTACCGATAATTAGAAATTAAAACCATCGTTATTTAACTGTCCATTGCTTGAGTCGATGAAAACCTGCCAAATAGGCCAGTATTGCTGTAGATTTGGATCGCGCAGGAACAATGCATTCCAGAAGGTTGATTGTTCGCCACTGGAGGTAATTACCCAGGTTTTATTGGTAGGATAGCCCAGTGCTGCACCTTCGGCATCGGTATCGCCATAGTTTAACCCGTAAATTACCACAGATTCGCCATCATCGGCGGTTTTATAGTAAATGCGTTGTGGTAAATCGGCATATTTGCCAACACGATTTTCCAATTGTTCGAGTTTAACTTTTGCTTCATTCAATTTGGTGCTTAAAAGATTCCAACGAATAAGGTCACCTTTACGTAGCATTTCACCGGTAAATTCAAATGCGCGTTCATCAACAATGGCATTAAAGAAAGCCTGTTTACTGGCAGTGGCCTGAGCCATAAAAGCATCTACTTTGGCTGGGCTGTTTGGGAAGGCTCTGGCTCTTACTTCTTTTAAATAGGGAGCAGCAGCCTGAGGTCCGTCTAATTCATTAATCGCTTCGGCAGCCATTAACAGAACATCAGCATAACGCATATACAACCAGTTTAAGCCATCGTCGTTGGTAGAAGTAACCCTGCGACCAGCTTCCTGGAATAACCACTCAAAACGATATTTTCCAAACATCCAGCGTCCGTTATTGGTAGGCACTTGTTTGCCATCAGTCCATTCGTATGGAACACAAGTAATATCGCGCCGCACATCGTCTCTATCATATTCATAGTACATAATTGGATTTGGACCATTGGTTCCTCCTCTGGCAAGTCCAGTATACTTGTCAACATTTGTATGTCGAACGCCCAAATCGAAAATTACACGTCCGCGGCCTTCGCTAAATGGAATTTCCCAAAGGATTTCCTGTCCGGCCACATACTGCTCTTTATGTAAGGCTCTGAAAACGCCTTCAAAAGTTTGCAAACGTGCATGTCCGCTATTAATTACATCCAGACATTCTTTTTTGGCAATGGCATACATTTTTTCGGGAGCCAAATCAGGATCGGTACTTCTGCGAATTCCATTAGCACGTTGTGAAAAACCACCTGCTGCTAAAGCAATGCGTGCACGTAAACCTTTAACAAAAGCTTTGTTTACCCTTTCGGTTGATCGTGTAGTGGCATTTTCGTTAGGCCAGCCTACCAGTTCAGCGGCTTCTTCCAAATCGGCAAGCAGCTGCTTGTAAATTTCATCTCTGTCGGCACGAGGAAGATAAACTGTTTCAGCACTTACCGGTTCAAAACGGGCAGGAACATCGCCCCAGCCTTTCACCAGGTCGCTATATACAACAGCTCTTAAAGTAAGCACTTCGCCAAGAATTTGAGCCATCTGCCTGTTGGTTGAAACATTTCCATAGTTTCGCAATCCGCGTATGGCAATATTAGCCCGCTCAATGCCTTCGTAAAACATAGCCCAGGCATTGTTGGTAGTATTCATTTGCCCGTTGTTTACATTGGTATTGTAATTTGCCAACCTGGAGCCATCGTCGTTAATGTTTCTTAACGAGTTACGCACTTCAGTGTCGGTATTTATTCCGTAGAATACAAGATACCGTCCACGGTATGAATTGGTTTCGGCAAAAGACTGAATAATTCCGGCAATGGCACCTTCGGCCAAACTGGGATTAGAGAAGATAACAGATTCATCGAGTGAAGATTTAGTTGGAGCGTCCAACAAATCCTCACAGGAACTCATCACTCCGGTAAGTGATAAGAGTATTAAGAGGTTAAATATAAACTTTTTCATATTTGCATTATTTACTGCATTAAAAACTCAAATTCATACCAAACACAATGGAACGGCTTTTGGGATAAGCAGAATAGTCAACCCCTGGTGTTAATGGAGTTTTTCTACGTGTTGAAACTTCAGGATCGAAACCGCTGTAGTTGGTCCAGGTGTAAACATTATATCCGCTCACATAAAATCTCAGGTTCTGAACATTAATGCGGTTAACTATTTCTTTAGGAAGTGTATAACCAAGTGTTAATGTATTCAAGCGCAGGAAAGATCCATCTTCCACAGCCCAATCGGAGAAAACGAAACGAGCCATATAGGGCGACCACATGGTGGTATTGGCATTCATTTGAGCCAATTCTTCCATATCGTTGCTAATGGTACCATCAGCCCTCAGGTTTGTCCAGCGCTTTCCATCGGCCATCATAGTAATCATGTTGCGCGAATGGTATTTACTGGTTGAGGTATATTCAACTTTGTTAGCATTGTAAATATCGTTGCCATAACTCCAGTTGAAAGCTGCCGACAGGTCAAATCCATAAGCCCGACCATTGATGGTTAAACCACCTGTGTGTAAAGGATTGGCATCGCCAATAAGAACACGGTCAGATGCGTTAACAATGTTATCACCCTCAGTCATGTTCACCAGTTTCATAGAACCAGGTCGAATATTGCCAACAACAGGTTGGCTGTTGACTACACCTTCTTTTAATACCCACTGGTTGTTAATGTATCCTTCAAAATCATCTACCTCATAGCGTCCGGCATTTTTATATCCATACATTTTGCCAACTGAGCCACCAACAGCAATCATATAATCAGCCCCAATTTCTGTAGAAGCCCATCCCGATTCAGCTCTGAAATCTTCTAGTCCGCCAAGTGATTTAATTTTGTTTCGGTTAAATCCAATATTGGCAGCAATAGACAATCCGTATTTTGGTTTATCAATGGCAATCCAGTTAACCGATGCTTCTATACCTTTGTTCTCGGTTTTTCCCAGGTTGCGATATTGGTCGGTATATCCGGTTCCTGGAGTTGGGAATTGAATTAACAAATCCTGGGTATTATTAACATAACCTTCGAGTGTAGTAGTTAAACGTCCACCAAGGGTAGTAATATCGAGACCAATGTTACGGGTAATGGTAGTTTCCCATTTTAAGTCGGGATTAGCCATTGTTTTTGTACCAGCCCAGTAACTGCCAAAGTTATTAACCCATGTAGTTGAACGCACTTCAAGTGTTTGAGCCATTTGACCCGATGGAATATTGTTATTCCCAGCGGTACCATAACTGAAACGTACTTTCATATCGTCGAGCCAATGGCGGCTAAATTCCATAAAAGGCTCATCTGAAATACGCCATGCCAGAGCTGCTGATGGGAAGTATCCCCAACGGTTGCCTTCTGAAAACTTTGAAGAACCATCGGCCCTGAATGTTCCGCTTAACAGATATCGGCCTAAATAATCGTAGTTAACACGTCCGAAGAAAGAGAATAGAATATCATCGGGAAACAGATAGTTGTCAATTGAATTGGCAGCTCCCTGAGCCGATAATTTCGTGGCATCTTTAAAAGTAAAGCTTGACGGGAAACCATGCACCGTTGTTTCATGAACTTCCTGTTGCCTGATAATGTATTCCTGACCCAACAAGGCATTTAGTTTATGATTAGATGGCATCAGATTCTTAAAATCGTACGATAAAGTGTTTGTATTGCGAATGGTTTCACGATTTGTTTTAGTAAAAATAATGGCAGGCAGCCCCTGATTTTCACCTGAAGGCTTGTTTTTTACATAGTAAGTAGTTTGACCATAAAAGCGGTCGTCAGAATTACGGTAGTCGTCCAAACCAATTTCAGCTTTTAAACGCATATTTTTAATAACTTCCCAGGCTACGCTACCGCTCAGGTTATAGGTAATACGCTTCTGGAAACGGTCGTTATCGGCCAAAGCAACCAAAGGATTGTAAAGATTAAAATCCTGGTCGGTATCACCACTATCGGTTAAGCCTGTAACCGGGAATGGGGGATAAATCATAGCAAACTTTAAACGCGAGTCGGCTGAAGACACCTCATTTTGCTCGTTGGCTCCACCACCCTCAATTTGAGTGTTGGCATAACGCATTGAAAAATCAAGTGTGATTTTCTTATTGGGTTTATTGGTTAGCTTCAACGAAAGGTTATCGCGCTTAAAGCTTGACATTTGCATAATTGCCTTATCGTTGATATGACTGTAGCTGAACGAATAAGTTGTTTTATCTCCACCACCGTTTATACTTAAATTGTGGTTGAAAGTAAAACCAGTGCGTCCAAAAACCTGATCCTGCCAATCGTTGGCCTGAACCTGCTGATAAAGATCCATATCCTGGTAATTACCAAAAATATTGGTATAGGTATTAGGACTATTGGCCAGTTGAGCACGCTCGTATTGCCATTTTACATAGTCGTATGGAGCAAGAACATCCAATTTATTAGCCAATTTTTTCCAGCTGGTATAAGCATTGTAGTTTACAATAAGTTTGCCTTCTTTGCCACGTTTGGTGGTAACTATAATTACACCGTTTGCACCGCGCGAACCGTAAATGGCAGTTGAAGAAGCATCTTTTAAAACATCGATGGATTCGATATCGGCTGGAGCAATATCAGAAATTGATTCCACCGGAAAACCATCTACAATAAATAAAGGCGTATTATCGCCGGTTATAGAACCACCACCACGCACTCTGATTCTGATTTCGGCATCGGGAGAACCCTCGGTAGCTGAAATCTGAACACCGGCCAGCTTTCCGGTAATAGCTTCAGCAGCACTGGAAACCGGAATAGCAGTTAATGCATCACCACTAACCGAAGCAACCGATCCGGTAATGTCGCGTCGTTGAACTGTACCATAACCAATGGCAACAACCTCTTGCAGCGCAATGGCACTTTCGGCCAAGGTAACATTAATGGTGCTTAGGTTACCTACAGGTTTTTCCTGTTCGGTAAAACCAATAAATCTGAACACCAACACAGCCTGTGAAGGATTATCAACCTGAATTTGGTAATCGCCATTAATATCGGTAATGGTACCAACGGTAGTTCCTTTAACCATAATATTAACCCCTGGTATTTCTTCTCCTGATGAGGAAACAACTTTACCACGGATTAATCTGCTTTCCTGTGCATACATGAGCATGCTTCCAGCCCATAGCCCAAAAAGCATCAGCACTCTTAAAATTTCTCTTTTTTTCATAGTAATTCCAGACATTAGGTATTAAACCATTTTAACTATTTAGAGCTTTATTCTTTAATTGAATTTTATAATTGAGTTAAACATTTAGATAATTGCTCAATGAACTTAGCGCTCCAATATGGGGGGATCGTTTCTCAAAAATAAATTAACAATGGTTAACTTTTTTAAGTGCAATTTATCAACTCAGCGGCTAAAAGGTGGTAGAAGAACTATCGGAAATACAGTTACAAATTGACTTTTAGAATGTATCACAATTGTTCACAACGTTGTATTTCTGAGACTTATAAAATTCGGTAGTTTAAAAAACATTAAAAAATCTTATAAAACTTAACGTTTTAACCGATGTTAACAACGGAGTTTTAGCTGTTAGTTTTTAGCAGCTAGTTGTTAGGTATTAGAGGCTAGAAGCTAATACCTAACAACTAAAATTTGCAATTATTGTCATCCGAACAAAATTGTTTTTCAATAGCCGGAAGGTACACTCATGAACAAACTTTTGCTCATAAGTACTTGTGTTTTTAAAACAAGCGTGTTGCTATACAAAAGAAAGTGCCAACAGTAGTAAACTGCCGGCACTCTTTAATAAATGGTTTATTCAGAAATAATTAATCAGGTTTGAATAATCTTAACGATTGTTTATTTCTATGCATAACATTAATAACCAAGATTTTGCCAGAATCCGGTTCCAGGATTTGGACTAAAATTGGTTATTGCATCTAATTGAGCTGAAGGTATTGGCCGGTACAAATGATAATCTTGAATCCGTCCACCTGCCTGTGCATTGTATGCTCTAACCCTTGGTATTAAGGTTTTGGTGCGCTTTAAATCGAACCATCGCTGCTGTTCACCACAAAACTCAATAGCCCGCTCTTCCAATATTGTATTGATATCAACCGTACCCGATAAAGAGTTGTCTTTGCCTGCAATCGCACGCACACTACGCAATTGGTTTAATGTTGATAACGCGGCAGGGCTTCCGGATGTTACCAATTCGGCTTCAGCTTTAATCAGATACATTTCAGCCAATCGGAATACAATGGCATCGCGTTTAGAAATGTCGTGTGTTGGATAAAGCGGATCGTAAACATTATCCAAAAACTTCTTAATACCCGGATAGGATTTCCAACCACCAATTGCATTATTATTAAACCTGTTATCACCATAAACACTTGAAACCGGCTTAGCAGCTTCAGTAGGTAAAGCTGTTGCCGGATCGTCCGAGGTAAATACAGGTACATCACCACCTGCCATAAATTGTATCCGGTAACGGTCTTTGGCCCAGGCTTGTTTAGCTATTCCTTCAGGCGAATTACCATTTAATGGCGAATAATATATTGCAGTGTCTTGCATTAACGGATACCTTAAAGAGCTTCCTGCCAAACCTGGAACAATAGTATAAGCTGTTAACAATGTAGCTTCGGTACGCTGATCGGTTTCACGGTTATTTTCCAATAATTTCCACAAATATAGTGATGGCAGGTAGCGTGTAAAACCTCTGCCATATGGGGAGTAATGTGCAGCAACATCCACATCTACTCCTGTTACCCTGTGTTTAACAAAAGATGTTGAAGGTCCTAAAACACGAACAAAAACCGTAGCCGGAGTGGTGTTCACATCGGGGGCCCCGTTGTTCCACATAGAAACAAACATCAGCAACATAGCACTACCACCGCGACCATAACCGGTACGGGTAATTAAACCGTTATAATCCAAAGCATTGCCATCGTTATTTGTTCGATAACGCTTTGGTACAGTGTTGGCCGGACCAGAAATATCAGAAGAATAAGTTACTCCCCAAATGGCTTCTTTGTTTTTACCAATATCTTCGTTGAGCATTGACCATGTATCGGCATATTTTTCATAGAAGGAAGCGATGCCACTGCCAATAACAGCCTGAGCTTCGGCTTGAGCAAGTGCATACAAATCCTTTCCATTGTAATCGGCATTGGAGGTAATGCCATTTCTTCCAAGCCATGATGCAGCGTAAAGCAAAGTGCGTGCTTTTAAGGCCCGGGCTGCCCATAAATGAGCACGACCATCGGTTTTTATAACATAGTTTGAATTCTCGAAGGCTGCAATAGATTTATCAATATCTGCCAAAATATTACCATATACAACCTCCTCCGATACACGGGTTGGGTTTGTAGAAACTGTTGTAATAGGGTCACTGTTATACGGAATAGGTCCCCATATATTAACCATGTGCAGGTAATAAAATGCCCTCAAAAAATATACTTCGCCTGTGTATTGCGTTTTGAGTTTATCAGTTATGACTTTATTAAGCGGAATGTATTTCAAAGCATTGTTACAAACATCAACAGCTGCATAGAAAGCCTCCCAATACTGGTCCAAACAGGCATTATCTGCCACGTTATCATTAAGACTCTCAGCAGTTAGGTTATATGATGTAAGCGATTTCTGCTTGTTATCAAAACCATAATAAAACAGGTCAGTTCCCATTTCTGATAACCCAAGTCCGGCCTCCTTACCGTACCATGCTCGTGAAAAACTGTAACACGAGGCTACCAGCCCATGAATTCCCGAAGCTGTTGAATAGGCAAGATCGGCAGTAACTCCCGCTTTATTGTCTTCCTCCAGAAAGTCGGAGCAAGCAGGCATGCCCAGCACCAATACTGTGGCAGCCAATATGATATATAATATTTTTTTCATCATAATAAAATTTAAACGTTATTGTATGATGGAACTCGCATGTGTAAAATTTTATTACTTCTGTGTTTGTATTTAGCAAAACATGCTCGTTTCATATTAATAAACTTTTAAGAATTAGAATTCAAGATTAACACCAAAAACCACTTGTTTGGCTAATGGAAAACTAATAGAACCACCACGTTCAGGATCATAATTGTCAATTTTACTAAATGTGAAGAAGTTCTTCAATGAGCCATAAAACCGAACCCTTTCAATTCCAACTCTATTGATTAAACTTGCTGGAAGATTGTAGCCCAAAGTAACATCCTTTATTTTGATGTAATCAGCTTTTTCGTATAACAATGCTGAACCATAGCTACCATAAGTGGTGCTGGGAGAACCGGGACTCGGGAATTTTGCTTTCGGGTTCTGTGGCGTCCAGTAATCCAAATCGCCCCAGTTGGCCGTCTCGAAATTCAATTGAGAATTCATATCATAGGCTATATATCCGCCAAGGCGAGCATATACAAAAACCGACAATGAGAAATTTTTATAGTTAACATTGTTGTTCATACCAAATAAATGCTTTGGAGCACGATTGTAAACCCGCTTGTCGTCGTCGTCCAGTTTTCCATCATCGTTACGATCAATAATTTTAATGGTACCGGGATTTCCATAAGCGGCCACATATCCCATATTTTGGTCGGGATATCTTGCCTGCCATGCTGCTTTATATTCTTCAAATTCGCCGATGCCCCATATACCATCAGCCTCATAATTAAAGAAGATACTAACCGGTTGCCCTACAATTTGACCGGTTGTTCCGGTAATATTACGTTCAATTCCGTCTGATAAACTCACAATTTTATCTTTTGAAGTTGAGTAGGTCCAGTTAATATCCCACGACAAATCCTTTTGTCTAAATACCATGGTGTTTAATGCGATTTCAAGCCCATGACCTTCTGTTGAACCAATATTGGTTACCACGCTTGGAAATACTGATGATGTTGGCGCACTTTTGGGGTATAACAAATCGGATGTTTTGCTGTAATAATAGTCAACGCTACCTGAAATCCGGTTGTCTACAAAACCAAAGTCAAGTCCCAGGTTATAGGCTTCAGTGGTTTCCCATTTCAGTTTTTCATTACCCATTTTACTTGGCAAATTACCCGGGATATCAGTTCCTCCAAGGTAATAATAAGTGGTTCGCTCGTCGAGTGTAGGTTGAGTATCGTAAGGATTTACCGCAGAATTACCTGATACACCCCACGATGCTCTTAATTTTAGGTTAGATAACCAATTAATGGTGCCGGCCATAAATTCCTCTTCGTTAATACGCCATGCTGCTCCCACTGAAGGGAAATAACCCCACTTGTTTCCGGGAGCCAGAGTTGATGCACCATCAGCCCGCATGGAGGCGGTAAGTAAATACCTGTCCATGAACGTATAATTTAAACGGCCAAAATATGACAACATGGCAGATTTGGTATAAGCACTACTGATAGGATTGGGAGAAATAATTTTCGACACGTCATAAAATGCACTTTTATAATAATGTTCCTTTCCGGCATCGCCCTGAATCATGTTTTGTTCATAAACATTTTGTTTTGCACTGCTGCCCAATAAGGCCGTAATATTATGAAATCCAGCATTAACTGTATAGTTCAAAGTATTATCCCAGGTATAACCGGTTCTGTTCACATATTCGGATGAAATATAACTGGTTCCCGGCGACTGGTAACGGGCCACACTTTCATAGTCCTGATACACACCGGTTCGGATGTTGCTGCGATCGAGGGCAAACATGGTTTTCAATGTCAGATTTTTAACAGGAGTTACTTCAAGGTAACTATTACCAAAAAACCTGGTGGTTTCAATATTCCTTTGGAAAGCCCCGTCAACTTCGTCGAGCAGTGGGTTGGCATGAGCCAAATATCGAGGGTTAGGTGTCTTAATAATTTCACCCTCTTTTGTATAGGCATGCGCAATGGTGGTTAATTTTAATCCCTGACCAAATACACTTGAGTTGCGGCTGTCATGGTCACGGTAGGTGTACATCATATTGGCACCAATTTTAAACATGGAGCTAATTTTGTGATCTACGTTCACGCGAACATTGTACCTATCCATTTGGTCATTTTTCATTAATCCTTGTTCAAACATGGTTCCCAATGAAATATTAAATGTGGTTTTATCAGAACCACCCGATACCGACGCTTCATAATTCTGTGTTAATCCATTTTGAAGAATAATATCCAGCCAATCGGTATATGACCCATTTCTAAAAACTTCTATTTCAGTCCAGTCGGCCATACTAAATGTCAATTCCTGCTCAGGAGTTATGTTGCTGGTACCCCACTGAGGATTATAATTGGCCGTGCCCCATCTGGCCGCATCGGCCTCGGCAGAATAGTTGGCCTTGTCGATTAAGCGCTGCACTTCTTTTTTCCCATACATTACCTGTGGCACATGTGTAGGTATATTGGATGAGATGTAAGAGTTGAGATTTACCCTGGTTTTACCGGCTGCCCCACGTTTTGTAGTAATAATAATTACACCGTTTGCACCCCTTGTACCATAAATAGCAGTAGAAGAAGCATCTTTCAATATATCCATTGATTCAATATCGGATGGGCTTATGTCTACTGTTGAGCCATACTCTACTCCATCAACCAGAATTAACGGTGCATTGGAAGCCCTGATGGAACGGGTACCCCTTACAGTAATACTTACACCAGAGCCAGCCTGACCGTCACTCTGTGAAAGATTAACACCAGGAACCCGACCCTGAATAGCCTGCATGGCATTGCTGGTTGTTACCTTGGCAATCTCTTCCGATCTTACAGAAGTAACCGACCCAGTAAGGTCTCTTCTGCGCACCACACCGTAACCAATGGCCACAATTTCATCCAGCCCTATAGAACTTTCGGCCATGGTAACATTAATGTTGGTTTGATTACCAACTGTAACTTCCTGATCGGTAAAACCAATAAACCGGAACACAAGCACGGCCTGCGAAGGATTATCAACCTGTAACTGGTAATTGCCATCAATATCGGTAACAGTACCAACGGTTGTTCCTTTAACTATTATATTAACACCCGGTAGTGCTTCCCCACTGGTAGAAACAACAGTACCACGAATTAATCTGCTTTCCTGGGCAACCATTGATAAGGCAATGGCCCAAATCCCAAAAAGCATCAGCAATCGTAAAAATTTTCTTTTTTTCATAGTTGATTTTTGAATTAAGGCATAAACTGATTATGTATTTAAATAGTAAGAGACTATTTCATGAATTTGAACAAGTATTTTTATTGATTGACAAAGAAGAATTTTCGTTCAAATTCTCAGGTTTGGATGTCCATTAAGGAAGGATCAGAATCAGATTTTACTTTTTAACTTAGGTTAACTTTTTTAAGTGCAATTTAAGAACTCATGTGTATACATGTGGTAGAAAAACTATCAGAAAAACAGCTATAAATTGACAATTTGCAATTTCCACAAAATACTATTACGCTTATTTTCTGACGTTTATAAATATTCGTCTGAAAAGTGTGGTTTATCTGTGCGCTTTTTTATAGGTTGCTATCAGCTTTTAGTTAAGCGTTAAGAACTAACGGCCAGGAACTTTCTATCTTCTGTCTGATTAATTATACCTTAAACTAATCTTTAAGATACTCTCCCAACGATGGGATATTTTCGCGTATTTGCGCCGCCACCATGTCGCATACTCTAAAAGCACCATATCCCGACAAATGCGTGTCATCAGCAATTGGTTTTTCCAGATGCCGATATTCAGTTGTATCAATATGCAGATAAAGTAGTTTTGATTTCTCAGTTCCCAACTGCTCCAACAAGTGCCTTGTTGTTTGATGCAGGTCGAACAAAACTGTGTTTGTTTCGGCGGCAACTTTTCTAACCGCATCGGGATATTGGCCATGCGTATCATAAAATAAACCTTCATCGTTAAAACGCCTGCGAACAATAGGCGTTGCCAAAACAGGTATGGCTCCTTTTTGCCGAACATCATTAACAAAACGCTTCAGATTATTGGTATAATCTGTTTCAGCAGCAGCATATCGCTTAGGATCTTCCGACTTAGCATCGTTATGTCCAAATTCAATAAGCACATAATCTCCGGGCTTTACCTTACTCATAATCGAATCCCATCGGCCCTCGTCGATAAAGCTTTTTGTGCTGCGACCGTTTACTGCATGGTTTTCTATTCTTACCCCCTTTTTAAAATACAATGGCATTATTTGCCCCCACCCTTTTTCAGGATTGCCATTTTTATAAGGTTTATCAGCCACGGTAGAATCGCCGGCTAAAAAAATGGTTATGTCATGGTTCGGTGAAGTTAAACCAACCAACACCAATGCTAAAACCATTGAAAGTAAGTAAAGAAACCCCTTTTTCACAATTGGATATTAAATGCTTGTTAAAAAAAGGGTTAAATGCAATGGAAAATTGCATTTAACCCTTAAAAAATTATTAGCGAACAACAACCGTTTCTCTGGATGCTCCGCCTACAAGCATTATTTGTGAGTCGGGGCTTGAGAAATCTTTGCCACTAACAGTAATATTTTGTGTTGATGCTCCAGAAATGGCTAACCCTGGTAATCCATTATTTTCGAAAGAGAAGTTGTCCAATGACACATTCTGACTGTTAAAGAGCGTCATGGCAGGTCCGGACTCCTGAATAATGCGAACGTTTACAAACTCAACACCTTCAACATCAATACAGGTAAATCCTTTGGGCGCTTTTAAAACAGCATTCTCCAAACGTACATTTTCAAGTTTCATTTCGGGAAGTCCCATAAACAGGGCTGCATTTCCAAAACCATTAGCTACAACATTTTTAACAACGATGTTACGGAATACAGGAGTTTCTTCGGTAACAGAAACTGCCGGGGCATCGGTTGCTATAAGACCTGAACTGCTGGAGCCATCATCCAAAACCGGTGCAAAGCCGCCATAAAACAAGTTAAATTGAATGGGCTCAGTAGGAATATCAATCATATTGATATCGGAAATGTAAATATTTTCAACAGCGCCGCCACGTCCGCGGGTACTTTTAAATCGTAAACCAATGTTAGTTCCCATAAAAGTACAGGCCGAAACATGCACATTTCTGACACCACCTGACATTTCGCTGCCAATAACAAAGCCTCCGTGACCGGCATATACAATATTATTTTTCACAATCACATTCTGGGTTGGCATACCTCTGTCGCGACCTTCTTTATCTCTACCTGATTTAAAACATATGGCATCGTCGCCCACATCAAAACTATTGTTATGAATCACCACGTTCTTGCATGATTCCAAATCCAATCCATCGCCATTTTGCGAAAACCACTGGTTGCGAACCACCAGGTTACGAATGGTAACATCTTCGCACATTAAAGGATGAAGGTTCCATGCAGGCGAATTTTGGAAAGTAGGTCCGTCAAATAAAACTTTCTTACAATTAATTAGACTTACCATCACAGGGCGCAGAAAATCTTTAATAGTCAGATATTCTTCAAAAGTATCCAAAGCGGGAATATTGCTTCCCTCAGCTAAAATAAACCCCTGCAATGCCTGCTCTGATGGCCACCATGTGTCTTGCTTATCGTTGAGCACACCGCCCGAATTAACCAAATTACGCCATTGGTTGCTGGTCATTTTAAAACGTTTAACCGGACGCCAAGCCTGACCGTTACCATCAAAAACACCTTTGCCTGTAAAAGAAACATTCTCCAGGTCTCTACCTGATATGGGCGACTGACAGCGGTAGGTCATAATCCCCTCAAAAGTGCTTTCAACGAGTGGGTAATCATCAAAGTTCTTGCTAAACCTCACCAAAGCTCCATCTTCAACATGAATATTAATATTGTTTTTCAATACAATAGGGCCTGTAAGCCATAGTCCCGGAGGAACAATAACCGAACCGCCACCTTTAGCAGAAAGTTTTTCGATGGCCTCCGCAAAAAATTGCGTATTCAAGGCAACACCATCACCAACAGCACCTAAATCAGCAATATTGATGCTATTGGACGGAATAACCGGTTCAGCTACACGTGGCATGTCAAACTCAATATTGTCATAAACCCACGAATAGTCGACCTTATTCTCTTTAACCTGTGAACAGGAAAATAACACCAGGCCTGCCAATATCAAAAAGGCAGATGTTTTTCTGTTCCATTTCATGTTAGTTCTCATAATACAAGTATTTATCTGTTTTTCATTTATTTGTCAAATTCTGTTATTTATTTTATACTCACTTTTGCCTAATTAGCCAAAATTCAACTATTTGAACGATTGTTTTATAATTGTTCCCTTTTGTGCCTTTGGCGACTTTGTGGTTATATTTTCAACTCTTAATTTGCGTTACCAATACCCTGCTGTTTACATACCTAATATCATTCTTTGTTCAGGTTAAAACCTGGAAAGCCTAAACCACTCAAAATCGGCATAACCCGAGTCGTTGGTTTGGCTTTTTCGGGTGGCAAACAAACCTATTTTAGCTCCTATCCATCGACCCTCCTTCGCTGTAAACAGTCTTTCAATTTTTATAACATCTCCACCATCAACCTGGTAGGAAAACCAATATTGGGCGTTTTTCGAAATTTCAGCTTGAAAATCAATGGTTTTGCCTTTAAAGGGAATAGTGTAAACTTCAGTTTCCTGGCTCCCTCCCATTGCATTGATACATTCATAAACAACCACATACAACCCATCTTCACGCTTTTCAATGGCGATTAAAGCATAATCCATACCCATCACTATAAGGCCGGCCCGTTCGTTTACCAATCGTTCATTTGGAGTGAACTGCATACGGGTGGTTACCTTAAACTCAGGAGCAGGAAACTTTTGCATCAGCAGATTAGGTACTCCCCAATAGTTTTTTGCATCATCGGGAATAAGGCCTGTAAACAACCTTAAGCGCTGCTGAGCTACATTGGTAAAAGCCCATGTGTTTTTTGGATTGGCATGCCATTGCCACTGAAGTCCCAACCATTGGGAGATAAATTCATCAGAATCAGGCGGCGTAACAATGGGATAAACCTTGCCAACATTTGGTTTTTTATATTCGGTTACCGGCTCGCCTGTTCCCTTGCCTTCCCTGTCGATACCAATTATTGGCCATCCGTTTGACCAGATCATCGGATTCAGATGAACAACGCGGCCATAGGCACCCTTATCCTGAAAATGAACAAACCAATGCTCTCCCGATTTCAGTTCGACCCATGCCCCCTGGTGCGGACCATTAATATTGGTAGCTCCCTGATGCATAACAGTTTTGTGTTCGTAAGGCCCATAAGGCGATTTCGACCTCAGAGCCAATTGCCATCCATAGGTAACACCTCCGGCAGGGGCCAGAATATAATAAAAACCATCTTTCTTGTAAAACTTAGGGCCTTCAACGGTTTCGTTACCGTTATGACCATCAAAAACCATCACCCCTTCTTCCAACAAATAAGTACCACAGGAACTCATTTCTGCCACTACCAGAATGCTTTTTATTCCGGCACGGCTTCCTGCATAGGCGTGAACCAGAAAGGCTTTACCATCGTCGTCCCATAAAGGACACGGATCAATAAGCCCTTTTCCCTCTTTAACCAAAACAGGTTTACTCCATTTGCCTAAAGGATTTTTGGTTTTTAACATATATATGCCAAAATCAGGGTCGCCATAATAAATATAGTATTCGCCTTTATGAAAGCGGATGGATGGCGCCCATACCCCATTCCCATGCTGTGGTTGAGAAAAATGGTCATAAGGCATTTGCCTGTCTAAAGCATAATTCACCAGTTTCCAGTTAACCAAATCTTTTGAATGAAGAATGGGTAAACCGGGAATACAGTTAAAACTGGAGGCCGTCATAAAAAAGTCATCACCAACTCTTACCACATCCGGATCAGAATAATCGGCATAAATTACCGGATTACGATAATTACCGTTGCCCAAATCGGACACCCAAACCGACGACACCTCGCTTTTTTGCCCAGCAATGCCAACTGTAATTAGAAATAAAATCAATACTACTGCACTTCTTGTCATTGGTGATTGTTTTATCAGTTCAAATTTTGCTTATAAATAGTTGTTAATTGTCAAGAGTTTAGAGCTAACACCTGATAACTAACAACATATAAAACCATTCAACTATTGACTAAAGTTCTATTTCCGAACCGGATTCCAACCATCATTACCTCCCAAAACAATTTCCGGAGTATATAAAGCGGCTTCCGCCGCGGTTAACTGATGCGACCATGCCACCCGGCTTTCAGGATTGGCCCCCTTTCCTTTCGAGTTATACTCGGCATACCAAGCAGTTGTCTCAGCATCCGGTTTGTTCCAGTTATGCCATCCCTGCGGATGAATAACTGCACCCAACTCGCAACTGATAAAAACAGTTCGGGCATAATTACGCCAGGGACGCCCTAAATAAACCGACCCATCAGGAGCCGTTCCTGTTACCTTACAATTGCGAAACACGAAACCATATTCTACGCCTTCATCGGTAGATGCAGCTGTGATGTAACCCTTATCTTTACAGTGTATTTCGCACTCGTCGAAATAGGCTGTAGCCCAGCCAAAAATAAAATCAACTGTACCTTCGATGTAACATTGGTAATAGTATTGCCGACTTCCCGAGGCCTGAGGATACAATGTATCCTGAAATCCTAAAAACCGGCAATTTTTAAATATTGCTCTGTCGCCACTCACCCGAACGGCTACAGCCTGACCCACAGGCCCGGCCGAGTTCTCAAATGTCAGATTAACAGCAGTAAAATCATCCCCAAAAACATAGAAGCCCGATGACCCGGTGGTTCCCATTGGTTCTCCAAACCGATTTGGTTTTTGCGCATAATCATCCCCGGTGATAACGGTTGATTGGCTGCATTGACCAACCATTGTCACTTTGGTTTTGGATGTTGCCAAAATCAATTTCTCTTTGTAAATGCCTGGCTTTATAAAAATAACCGTTTCCACCGCTCTATAATCAGGAACCGCATTGAAGGCTTCCTGAATCGTAATAAAATCGCCCGAGCCATCGGCTGCAACCACAAAATGAGCAGCAGGCTGATTTATAGCCCTGCTCATTAATGGCAAGCAACATATAATTGTTAAAACTACGGGCAAAAACTTCATTATACTGTTCAGTTTTTAAATTGCTACAATGCGAAAAAACAATGGCTATACACGCTACTGTTTAAGTGCAAGTTACCATACAAGCTTTTATTTTGAGTTGTATAAATTACCTGAAATAGTGTAACAAATTGTTATTTTTACCATGTAGACATACTGTCTAAATCCTGATATACTGAACAATAACCCAACTATCAATGTTTAATAATGGTAAATATCCTTAATTTGACACGATAAAAAAATTAGTTTTATTACCTCAAAATTCACCCTGTACCTTTGCCAAATTTTTCCGGGTTTGGGTCTTTTTAGTTCTGCGTTTTTCATTATAAGAACATAACAAATAACCAATAGGAACAACCATTTATATTTCGTATATTCGTATTAGGTGATGTTAATGGATTCTGAAAACACACAGGTCTGCCTTATATCAGGAAAAATATGGTTAAAAAATAATTCCGAATGAGCACAATCCTCCCCATAAAACAAATAATAAAAACCCTGTTAATCATTCTGATAATCATTTCACCGTCGATTACCAAATCCGGTGAAATTTTACGCTTTGAGCATTTTAACACCCAGCGTGGTTTATCGCAAAATGGAGTTTCTTGTATCCTCTCTGATTCTAAGGGTTTTTTGTGGATTGGCACCAACAATGGATTAAACCGATACGATGGCAATAAATTTCGTATTTTCCTTAACGAACAAGATGGTAAACGAAACTTTACACATAACCGAATTACCCGTCTCTGGGAGGACGTCAAAGGCTTTATCTGGTTCGAAACACACGATGGTTACTATCATTACTTTAACCCCGTTACCGAACAGTTTCATTCGCTCGCCACCACTCTGCCCGAATCCGAAGAAAAGCACTTTCTTTTTTCCGACTTTTTGCAGTATTCTGAAAATGAAATATGGATTGGATTGGCCGAAAAAGGCGTATTACGTTTAAAATACAGCGAGCAAACCAATAATTACATCATCACCAGCTTTTCATCGCGTGGTGTGAACACCATCTCCAACGACAAGGTGTCGTTTGTAAGAAAAGATGAACATGGCAATATATGGATTGGTACTCATAAAGGTATAACCCTCATTGATAAAGAGGCTATTGAATTAACTACTCCAAAATTTCAGCATTTATTTATTACCCATGCCTTTACCGATTTTATGGAGACATCATCGGAGCTTTGGTTTGCCACCAGCGATGCCGGCATATTACAATCGCAAAAACAAGGACAACAATACACTTACATCAATAAGCAAAACACTCCATCCTTAATGTCTAACAATGTTACTAAACTTCGTCGAACAGAGTCGAACGCTGTTTTAGCAACATTCAGAAACTCGGGTATTCAGGTTCTGGTCAACGCTGGTGAGGAATGGAAAACTGTTCAGGTAAATGGAAAACAGGTTGACCAGATTTATGAAGACCGCTTTGGTTTGGTTTGGATAACAACCGAGAATTTTGGTCTAACAGCCATTAACCAGAATAACTGGAGCTCCAAATTTTTCAATTTCTTTAAGCCCAATGAAGCAATCGTTCCAGATTTGGAGCGACATATTTTTTACGAAGATCAAAAAAACAACTTCTGGGTTGGAACACACGAAGGGGGGCTCAACCTCTTCGATCGCCAGAAAGAATCATTTGTTCAATATAAAAACAATCCGGCTAATCCAAACTCCCTGTCATCCAACATTGTAATGGCTATTACCGAAGACCATTCAGGACAACTTTGGGTTGGTACAGGGCAGTTTCAGGGCAGTTTAGAACGCGTTGTGTTAAAAGAACCGGCCTTTGATCATCTTCTCCCCGATCAGCAGATCGATCACATCTCAGATAATATGGTACGTGCTTTATTCGAAGACCCCGAGAAACGTTTATGGATTGGAACCAAAGCTGGCCGATTACATGTTTATAAAGACAGAAAGGAACTGGCCGTTTATAACAACTTTAATACCAATAATGGCGTTCTTACTGGTGTAAACCCTTATGCTTTAATGATTGACAATAAGGGTTACCTTTGGATTGGCTCGAAAGGCAAAGGCATCCTGGTAACTCGCGAACCACTTAAAAACTATGCCAATATCAAAAATATCTCATTTGTTAACTATCAGTATAATACAGCCGACTCAACAAGTTTGGGCAACAACAATGTTTATGCCTTAATATGCGACAATTACGGACAAATTTGGGTTGGAACCTATGGCAACGGCCTCAGTCGGGTAATTGAAAAAGCCGATGGAACCAGAATTTTCGAGCGCATTAATACTCAAAACAGCAACCTGTCGAGCAACATGGTTCGAAATCTGATGATGGATTCCAAAAACCGTCTTTGGGTAGCTACCGGTTATGGACTAAACCTGATTGAAAATGCAAACACAAAAATCAAACAGCTAAAAATCAGAAACTTTTTCTCAACCCAGAACACCCGTGAAGGCATCAGCCTTAACGACGTTATCCATCTTTTTGAAGACTCTAACAACGAGATTTGGATTGCCACTTTTGGCGGCGGCATTAATAAACTTAAAGAACTTTCAGCCCACCACAACCAATTTGAAAGCTACAACCAGCTAAATGGACTCAGCCATAATATGGTATACGGCATTCTCGAAGATAATGAAGGAATGCTTTGGTTCAGCTCTGAAAACGGGTTGAGCCGTTTTAATAAAAAGCATGGGTCATTCGAAGTTTACAACTCCAATAACGGGCTAAATTTCAACGCTTTTTCGGAAAATACCTGTTTAAAAAGTGCCGATGGCAGATTGCTGTTTGGTGGTTTTCTGGGGATTGAAATTATAACTCCTGAGAAACTTCAAACCAATCCCTGGCAAAAATCAGTTCAGCTTACAGGTTTCCAGTTATTTAACAAGGATGTTGCCATTGAACCAAGTTCACCTTTGCAAAAAAGCATATCGTTTACCGATAAAATTACTCTGCGATACGACCAGTCGAGTTTCAGTTTTGAGTTTTCGGCACTTGATTTCCTTGATCCCGAAAAAACTCAATATTCCTATAAGCTTGAGCATTTCGACCCCGATTGGAACGTTGTTGGCAATCAGCGAAAAGCTACATATACCAATCTTGCGCCGGGTGATTACGTATTCAGGGTAAAGGCCACCAACCGTGCTGGGCAATGGATTACCGACGAAAGAACCGTCTACATTACCATATTGCCACCCTGGTACAAAACCATTTGGGCTTTTATTGGCTACTCCGCTATACTGGTGGCTCTTTTCTTTGTGGTGTACCGAACCATTTCTGAAATTAACCACTACCGCAACGAATTAAAGATTGAACGTAGGGTTAATGAAATGAAACTCCGGTTTTTTACCAATATTTCTCACGAAATAAGAACACCACTTACACTGATTATTGGCCCAATTGAAGATTTGATAAAAAAATCAACTCTGGAAAAAGCCGATAAGCAAAAACTGGAAATCATTAAAAGAAATGGTAAGCGAATGCTCCATTTAACCAACCAACTGCTCGATTTCCGTAAAATACAAAACAACCGGATGATTTTAAAAGTGAGTGAGTTTGATATTGTTGGCTTTACGCGCAATATATTCGAAAGCTTTGCACCGTTGGCACAACATAAAAATATTGATTATCAATTCCATTCAGCAAACAGTTCCTTTTTCATTTGGGGCGACCCTTCCAAGCTCGATATGGTTATTTACAACCTGCTTTCGAATGCCTTGAAATTTACCGATGCCGAAAAATCGATTCGCATCAACATAGAGCCATCAGGAACCGGCAAATCCATTGAAATAAAAGTCACCGACCAGGGACGTGGTATTCCAAAAGCACACCTGCCCGAATTATTTGAAAGATACACCATTTTAAGTGGAAAAGAACTAGCCGGAACCGGCATCGGCCTATCGCTGGCAAACGAATTGGTGAAACTGCACGATGGTGAAATTGATGTGGATTCGGAGCCAGGGCGAGGAAGTACATTTACAGTACGCTTAAAAACTGGCAAAGAGCACTTCGAACATTCCGATAAAATTGTTTGGGCCACACCTGGTGCAACCGAAACAGCTCCTACCCTGTCTGAAACAGGAGCCAATGATGAATCTGAATTTACACCGGAACAGGAAGAAACCCATGAAAGTGGAAAACCTCTGGTTATGGTAGTTGAAGACAATCATGAAATACGTGAATACATACGCCAGTCGCTTAGCCCCGAATTCATCTGCTGTTCTGCCGAAAACGGCCAAGATGCCCTGAATATGCTACATATACAAAGCCCCGACCTGATTATTTCGGATATTATGATGCCTGTAATGGATGGTCTGGAAATGACTGCCAAAATAAAAGATAATTTCCAAACATCGCATATTCCGGTAATATTACTAACTTCCAAATCAGATATAAACGACCAGATAACAGGCATTGAAACAGGCGCCGAAGCCTATATAACCAAGCCTTTTAATTCGAGTTATCTCAAAGCCATGGCCCAGAATCTGATGGAACAGCGCAGGAATATCATATCAAAGTTCCGCGACAACAAAACCATCGATCCGGCCACACTTAAGGTAAGTTCAAAAGATGAAGAATTTCTGAAACAACTCGTCACATTTATTGAGGATAACCATTCTGAAGAATTCTCCATCGAAACTTTAGCCGAAAAAATGTGCGTAAGCCGAACGGTTTTCTACAACAAGGTTAAAGGCCTTACCGGCTTAAGCCCCGTTGAATTTGTGCGCCAGTTAAAACTTAAAATTGCCGCCCGGTTTATCGAAAATGGTTATAATGTTTCAGAGGCTGCTATTAAGGTTGGGTTTTCAGATGCCCGCTATTTTAGCCGGCAATTTAAAGCCTTGTTTGGATATTTACCCAGTAAGCACAGCAAATTGGAATCTTAAAAAGCAAATGGCTTATTGAAACTATTTAAATTTAGATTTCTGGTTTTTGATATATAGATAAGAGAAATTTAGAGGGATAGAATAGAAATTTTAGATATTTCAAGATTCTTTATCATCTTGTTTATCTGCTCTATCCATCTTAAATCTAAAATTCTTTTTATCCAAAAAAGTTAGTATAAAATTTAAACAGTCCTTATGTTTTTCATAATGAGACATCTCTCACATAAGACTTTAAATCAGACTATTAATAACCAAACTCAGGCTAACATCTTGTTAATGTAATGCGACTATTGTCAATAAATATTGTTTTAATTATTGTTACAATGTTTGGTTGTATAAGTGAAACGCCTCCGAATATTGAAAGTCTGACA
>CALEUX010000124.1 GCA_937920475.1 uncultured Marinilabiliaceae bacterium | reverse complement strand
TCCATTGGTATTCATAGCTATAAGCTACGATATTTTATAGAAATAAGGAAATATATGAGCTCCCTTTTTTCGTTAAGTTATAAACAGTTAGCTGTTAATAACTACATAAAAAAAGAGACTGACTCTTTTGAGACAGCCTCTTTTTTTGACTATCATATTGTTCGATATGCTGTCAGCAGTCAGGACGCATAAATGATGTTTTATTTTCCTTTTGTCTATATTATCACAGTTAATGTTTAGCCTTAATCATCAGGAATGAAGATAATAAGGACTAAATTACTAATCGCTTATTTTGAATAATCAATGTTGGGTTGTGTTTCTTAACATATACCACGAAAGGCAAAATTGCGTTTTAGTGTTGAATTAACATCAAATTAATGGTATTTTTGTGCCGCTAAAGAAACAACGTTCAAGTGTGCTGTTTCTTCAATTTATACATGTTGAGGATGTTAAGATTGTTGAATAAACTGACTCAATTTTCATAAACCTGTTTCCAAAAAAAACGTGGGAGTCAGGAAGCGATAGCGTATCAGAGTTTTAGTTTCTACAATGAGATTTCGCAAATCCAAATCTATCATCAATTGCCCATGATACAAAAAAGTTTGATTCTTTTGATGGTTATCTTGCAGATAACAACCTTTTTGCATTCGCAAAATACTGATCCTAGAAATGTAAATGTTGAAACCCTGAGTGATTCTCAGATACGTAAGATTATTGCGGAAGTACAAAGAAGGGGGTTGTCGGAACAGGAAGCTATTAATCTTGCAACGGCTTATGGTTTAAACGCAAGCCAAATCAATATTCTTCGACAAAGAATGCTTACTTTAAACAAGGTGAAAGAAACTTCTTACCAGGTAGATACATTTTCTAAAGAGTCGACTAATCTGCTATTAACCGAAAAGAAGCAGTTTTCGGCTAAACTCTGGGAGAAATCTGTTTTTGGATTCCATTTGTTTAACAGTGAAAATCTTACATTTGAACCAAGTGTTAATATCCCTGTATCGTCAGCCTATGTAGTAGGGCCCGGAGATGGTTTTTTGATTGACATTTTTGGGGCATCACAACAACAATACAGTTTAGCCGTTGATAAAAACGGGATAATAACCATTCCCAACGTAGGGCCGGTAAATGTTGGAGGATTAGAACTTGGTGCAGCTGAGAAACGCATTTTTGACAGGCTGTCGTTAATTTACCGCGATTTAATTTCAGCTCAGCCTCGTACCTTTGCTAACATCCAAATTAGTACTGTTAAGGCTATTAAAGTTAATGTAATTGGTGAAGTATTTGCTCCCGGAACTTACACTTTACCCGGAACAGCTTCAGCTTTTAACGCTCTTTACCTGTCGGGTGGACCAAATTATAATGGTAGTTTCAGATCCATAAAAATTATTAGAAATGGGAAAGAAGTTGCTGAGCTGGATGTTTACGATTATCTGATTAATGGAAATAGTAAGGTGAATGTGCCGCTTCGCGACGGGGATGTAATTCTTATTCCAACATACCAAAACCGGGTTCGGGTAGGTGGTGATTTTATTAGAACAGGCATCTTTGAAAGCAAAAATGGTGAAACTGTTGCCGATTTACTGAAATACACAGGTGGATTTACAGAATATGCTTATCGAAACCGTTTAGAGTTACATCGAAATAATGGTCGTGAATATGAAATGGTTGACATTTTTCAGGATTCATTTAATCAAATTACTGTTCAGTCGGGTGATAGTCTATTTGCCGGCAAAATATTATCTCGGTTTGCCAACAGGGTATCAATTGATGGTGCTGTTTTCAGGCCCGGGGCATATGAGTTGACTAAAGGGTTGACGTTAAAACAATTGATTGAAAAAGCTGATGGCGTTAGGGAAGATGCCTTTTTGGAGAGAGGGTTAATTCTTCGCCTTAATGAAGATTTGAGTTTAAGTAATATCTCGTTTAATGTAAGCGATATTGTTGGTGGCAGAAATGATATAGAATTAAAAAGAGAAGATGCCGTTACAATTTCTCCGCTTGATTCCATGCGGGAGCAAAGAATAGTGAACATTTTTGGTGAGATTAATCGCCCGGGAGTTTTTGATTTTCGGGAAAGAATGGCCCTTGGTGATTTGATTAAATTAGCCGGTGGCTTCAAAGAATCAGCCTCAGAATCGTTTATAGAAGTTACCCGACGTCTTGATTATGAAGAAGCTGCGGTTTACGAAACAAGAAATGTGAAATTGTTTCAGTTTTCGGTTCCCCGCTCATTGGCACTCAGTAATAAGGATGCAGGATTTGAATTAAAACCTTTCGATCAGGTTTATGTTCGTAAAGCTCCTGGTTTTACTCAAACAGGTTATATTACAATATCAGGAGAAGTGCTTTATTCAGGGCAATATGGTATTTCAAGAAAAAATGAGCGATTATCTGAAATAATCAGAAGAGCCGGTGGACTCACGCCAGATGCTTATCCCACCGGCGCCATGCTAACGCGCAGAATTGAGTTGAGTCCAAAGGCCCGACGACTGAGAGAAGTACTCAAAGAAAGTACAGATGGAGTGGCTTTTAGTGAACTCGGATTTGAGGTTATTGGAGTAGACTTAGATAGAGCCATCAAAAATCCAGGAAGTCGGGATGACATCATTATTCGCGATGGTGACGAGTTGGTGATACCAAGAAGACTTTTAACGGTTAATGTTGAAGGAGAAGTATTAAATCCGATTACCATGCCTTACATCGAAGGGAAAGGTTTAAAATACTATATCAATCAGGGAGGCGGATTTGCAGTTAGAGCTAAAAAGAATAAAGCTTATGTGGTTTATCCTAACGGGACGGCTGCAGCCACGCGTAATGTGTTGTTTTTTAACTCCTATCCGGCAGTTAAACCCGGCAGTCAAATTGTAATTCCTCAAAAGCCAGAAAGAGAAAGATTGCCAGCTACTGCCTGGATTGGGATAGGAAGTGGGATTTCTTCCCTGGCGTTGACCATCATTACCATTGTTAATTCAACAAAGTAGTAGTTGATTGAATACTCAAGTATAACACAATATGGAAAAATATAATCCGGAGAAAAACGAAACAATTGACTCTATTCAGATTATTAAGGATGATGAAATAGATTTGCTGGCTTTAATGAAAACAATCTGGGCCTGTAGAAAAATTATAATATACTCTTTAGCTCTTAGTATTATAGTTGGTTTGGTGATTGCATTTACCAGCCCCAGGCAATATACTGCATCTGCAACTTTGTTGCCATCAGTTGAAAAAAAAGGAGGAAACCTAGGCAATTTAAGTGCGCTTGCGGGCATGGCTGGTATTAACATTGGCAGCCTTATGTCTGACCCTTCTGGTATTCCGGCCGATTTATATCCTCAAGTTGTGAATAGCGTTCCTTTTTTAATGGAGTTAATGCACGAAAAGCTTACCTGGAGCAAACATGCTGAACCATTAAGTATGCTTGAAGCAGTACAAAGCGATACTATTATGTCAGCTATGGGGAAATTAAAAAAATATACCATTGGATTGCCCCGCTTACTGAAAAACAGCATTATAAAAGGCAGCCAAAGCAACAATGAATTACATAATGGGGAGTTAGCTAACCACAAGATTGATTATATTACACTTACCAGCAAGGAAAGTGCTGCTTTAGGTAGTTTAAAAAAAGCTATTAAACTTACACATGATAAAAAAAGCGGTTTGGTTAATGTACAGGTAGTAATGAGCGAGCCATTATTGAGTGCTCAACTAGCCGACAAAGCCGTAAAGCTCTTACAGAAACATATCATTGATTACAAAACAAAACAAAGCCAGGAAAACTTTCTATTTATTCAGGAAAGGTTTAATGAAGCAAAAAACAATTACGAACAAACACAACAAGCTTTTTTCGCGTACAAGGATGCGCATCGTAACATTGTAGCTGAACGCATGGATTTAGAGTTTCAGCGATTGAGCGACGCTTATGATATTTCACTGGCTATTTATAAAGGTTTGGCTCAACAGCAGGAACAGGCTAAAATTGCAGTAAAGGAAGAAACACCTGTGTTTAAAGTGTTAAACCCGGTTGTAGTGCCAATGGAGAAGAGTGCTCCCAAGCGCGGGACGATAATGGTCGTGAGTGTTTTAATTGGGTTTTTTGCTGGAATTACGACAGTGTTAATGCTGTTATATTTTAGAAACAAAATATCAATGTGAAATATGAAATAGTTTAATACACATGGAAAGAAACATTCGTGTTGAAATTTTGGCACTCGTAAAGGAATATTTCAACAGCCAGGAAAAAACGGTTTTCACAAAAGGCAAAAGCATGATACCTTTTGCGGGAAGAATATATGATGACGAAGAGCTTGTCAACCTTGTTGATGCATCGCTTGATTTTTGGTTGACTACAGGGCGATATGCTGAGCAGTTTGAAGCCGAATTTGCTCATCTCATGCAACAGCGCTATTGTATGCTGGTGAATTCGGGTTCTTCGGCCAACTTGGTTGCCGTTTCGTCGCTATTTTCCCCTTTGTTAAAATCACAACGGATACAGCCAGGAGATGAGGTGATAACAGTTGCTGCAGGTTTCCCAACAACCGTAAACCCTATTGTTCAAAACGGAGCAGTTCCTGTGTTTGTAGATGTTGATTTGGATACCTATAATGTGAAGGCAACGTTGATAGAACAAGCCATCACACCCAAAACCAAAGCCATTGTACTGGCACATACTTTAGGCAATACGTTCGACTTGGATACAGTGAAAGGTATTTGCCAGAAACACAATCTTTTCCTCGTAGAGGATTGTTGCGATGCCGTGGGTTCGACTTATGATGGAAAAATGGTGGGCACTTTTGGTGATATAGCAACCACGAGTTTCTATCCAGCTCATCATATTACCATGGGCGAAGGAGGTTCCGTATTGACGAGCAATCCCATTTTGAAGCGGATAGCAGTATCGTTGCGCGATTGGGGACGTGATTGTTATTGCGATCCAGGGTGTGACAATACTTGCGGACGCCGCTTTAAAGCTCAATACGGCGATTTACCAGTTGGTTATGACCACAAGTATGTTTATAGCCACTTAGGTTACAATTTGAAGGTCACGGATATGCAAGCAGCCATCGGTGTGGCTCAGCTAAAAAAACTCGATTCATTTGTGCAGGCTAGGAAAGATAACTTTGTGAGATTGAGCAAAGGATTAATCAAGTATGAGGAGTTTTTGTCATTGCCTAAAGCGACGCCAAAATCTGATCCTTCTTGGTTTGGGTTCCCATTTACGGTTAAGGAAAATAAATTCTTTAAGCGAAACGACTTGGCAAACTTCTTAGAAGACCACAAAATTCTTACTCGTCAACTTTTTGCTGGTAACATGACACGGCAGCCTGCATTTAAAGGTGTAAATTACCGAGTTGCAAGTTCGTTAGAGGTTACAGATAAGATAATGAGCAACACGATTTTTATTGGGGTTTATCCGGGCATTGATCAACAGCGAATGGATTATGTTTTGGATGTATTTGGATCATTCTTTAAAAGTAAAATTGGCATTTAATGGCAACCATCAGTAAAGCAACAGTTGTTAAGGTAACTCCTTATGGTCACAATGTACGCGAGTACATCCTGAAACTTGATAAGTATAATTACTTTGATCCGGGTACGTTTGTGCAATTGGCTCTTGTTGAGCCTAATAACAACCGATGGCCCGAATCACGTAATTTCAGTATAGCATCGTATTCTAATGCCGATAAAACAATCCGATTGGTTATTCGACAGATAGGCAGCTTTACCTCTCATATATTTAGAGAGTTGGAACTTGGTAGCATTTGTTTTTTGAAATATTCTTTTGGCGATTTCCTACTGCCTTATTTCGATCAAGTTTCTCCTATTGTGTGCATCGCTGGAGGCACTGGATTAGCGCCTTTTCTTTCCTTTGCTGAATATCTGGTCCAAGAGGGCAGCATTAACCGGATGCATTTGTTTTATTCGGCAAAAAACAAACAGGAATTACTTTGCGAACAGACTTTGAGAGAGATGTTGCCGAAAGAAAACCTGCATTTACATTTAACACGCGAAAACAATCCTCTATACCAGCAAGGACGGATTGTGCCCGATGATTTGGTGTTAAAATTCAGTGCAACACCCAACGCCCATTTTTACATTTGTGGTGGGGAAGATTTTACACAATTGTTCAAAAACAGTCTTATTTCTAGTGGTTTTGAGAATGTTTATACAGACGAATGGTAAACAAACGCTAAATATGAAAGTTGTAATACTAGCCGGTGGATTTGGTACTCGCTTAAGCGAAGAAACAAAATCAATACCCAAACCTATGGTTAAAATTGGGGAGATGCCAATTATTTGGCATATTATGAAAACTTATTCTTATTACGGATACAACGATTTTGTGGTCTGCCTTGGATACAAAGGATACGCTTTGAAGGAATGGTTTTCTAATTATTTTGTTCATACCAGCGATATTACCATCGATTTGCGAAACAACCAATTGGAGGTACACAACAATTGTTCGGAACCGTGGCGTGTAACTTTGGTGGAAACAGGGTTGCACACCATGACAGGAGGAAGAATTAATCGTGTTCGGAAGTACATAGGCAACGAGCCTTTTATGCTCACCTATGGCGATGGAGTTTCGGATGTTGATATTACCGAGTTGGTCAATCAGCACCGCAAAAGCCAAAAAATATTGACTGTAACAGCCTATAAACCTCAAGGGAAATTTGGTTCATTGGAAATAGCCGATAATGGTGCTGTGACTGCATTTACAGAAAAACCTGCCGGCGATGGTATGTGGATCAATGCGGGTTTCTTTGTGTGCCAACCCGAGGTGTTTGATTTCATCAACGATGGGGATCAAACTATTTTTGAGAGGGGCCCTCTGGAGCAACTTGCAACCATTGGGCAAATGAACTCGTACAAACACCGTGGCTTTTGGAAGCCAATGGATACATTGCGCGATAACACTGAGTTAAACGACATGTGGGAGAAAGGTGTTGCACCTTGGAAAATTTGGAGCGAATGAACAGTTCTGTAGATGTGTTTGGCGGTTTTTACAAAGACAAGACGGTTCTGGTAACGGGACACACCGGATTCAAAGGCTCTTGGCTTTGCATTTGGTTGTTGGAGATGGGTGCCAAAGTGATTGGTTTGGGCTTGAATCCTTATACTGAGCGAGACAATTTTATGGTTTGCGGTTTATCCTCGAAAATGGTTGATATCCGGGGCGACATCAGGGATGCAAACTTGGTGAAGCAGGTCATGCTGCAATACCAGCCCGAAATAGTATTTCATTTGGCTGCACAACCGTTGGTCCGATTATCATATGAGCAACCGGTTGATACTTACGAAGTAAACGTCATGGGAACCATTCATGTACTGGAGGCTATAAGGATTTGTGAAAGTGCAAGAGTTGGTGTGATGGTAACCACCGATAAATGTTACGAAAACAAAGAGCAGATTTGGGGCTATCGTGAAAACGAGCCCATGGGTGGTCACGATCCTTATTCTTCCTCTAAAGGAGCTGCCGAAATCGCTATTGCATCATGGCGAAAATCATTCTTTAACCCCAAAGAATACGAAAAGCACGGTAAAAGTATAGCCAGTGCCAGAGCCGGCAACGTCATTGGTGGTGGCGATTGGGCCAAAGATCGAATTATTCCCGACTGTATCCGAGCTATTGAGGTAGGTAAACCTATTGAGATTCGTAGCCCCAAAGCTATACGTCCCTGGCAGCACGTGTTGGAGCCGTTGAGCGGATATCTGCTTTTGGCACAGAAAATGTGGCACGAACCCACCAAATACTGCGAAGGTTGGAATTTTGGACCCAATGCTGATTCCATTGCAACGGTTTGGGATGTGGCCACTGAAGTAGTAAAATGTTACGGTAAAGGCGAATTGGTTGACAAATCGAACCCCAATGACTTGCACGAGGCCAAATTGTTAATGCTGGACGTGAGCAAGGCAAGATGGGAATTGGGGTGGGAACCCAAACTACAAGTCGGTATGGCCGTAAAACTAACAATTCAATGGTATTTGATGGGCGAGTGTGACAGTTTCAATGGGTGTGTTGAGCAGTTGGAATCATTTTTAGAGAATGTCTGATGGAACATCTTTATCTGATAGGAGGAAGTGGTTTTATTGGAAAAAATTTGGCTGCTTATTTCTCAAGTCATTATGCGATAACTGTTTTTGACAAGTATATAGATGAAGCTTATTTTAAGGCCTATCCCCAAATCGAAACAGTAAGGATTGACTTGGTAGAGAACCGTATTCCTGATAATTTTGACTGTCCTGATTACATTTTGAATTTAGCTTCATTAGTCACAGCTGAGAGGGAATTAGGACTGTTTCATGAACTTGTTCAAAGCAATATTAAGATTGTTACGAACCTTTATAGTCGATTTAGGGGTAATTCTCGTTTAAAATTGTTTGTTCAATTTGGTAGTTCTGAAGAATATGGCGCGATTGATTCTCCTCTGAATGAAAAAAGCAGGGAAGAGCCGGGGTCGCCTTATGCCTTAATTAAGCAAGTGACCACCAATCTGATACTCATGCTTAATCGCAATGACAATTTTCCTTCAATGGTAGTGCGTCCGGGTAATTTATTTGGGAGATTTCAGCCTAAGGATAAGTTTATCCCTTATGTCATTGAGAAACTTAAGGCGAATGAGAGATTAGATGTGACACCATGTGAGCAAAAACGTGATTTTATTTACATAGATGATTTTGCAGTTTTAATACACCAAGTATTATTGGAGTACAAATCTTGTCTGGGACTTATTATTAATGTAGCTTCAGGTGCAAGTGTTTCACTTAAAGAATTGATAGAGCATTGTAAAAGCGTTTTGTCATCTTCTTCGGAGGTTTGTTATGGAGCCAGACATTACAGAGTAAATGAGATAATGGATTTGATGTGCGATGTTACTTTGTTAAAGAATGTCATAAACAAAGATTTCTCATTTGATTTAAAAGATAGATTGACCCATTTTATTAATCAGTAATCACTATTGTCCGGTAAAAAATACATTCTTCGTTTAAGTGCTCTCCCGATGAATCGGGATTACTTTTTTTATTCATTCGTGTTTTCTTTTTAAGGCATTCATGATCCGCTTCGCTCCACTGCAGCAAAAAAAAGTAAG
>CALEUX010000123.1 GCA_937920475.1 uncultured Marinilabiliaceae bacterium | reverse complement strand
TGATTTTTAGGAAATTATCTGCAGCGGCGGCATTTTTTAACTCCGTTGAATTTTGCTACGCTCGGCATTGATGCAAACAAGTTTGCTCACTGCGCTCACTCAAAGCAAAATGTGCTTACTTTTTTTTGCTGTAGTGGAGCGAAGCGGATCATGAATGCCTTAAAAAGAGAATACGAATGAATAAAAAAAGTAATCCCGATTCATCGGGAGAGCACTTAAACGAAGAATGGATTTTTTATCGGACAATAGTGAAAAAAATTACAAAATTGAACTAGTTCCATTTTTTTATTAACTTAGGTCTTTAACCATCTTGGAAATGAGAGTTGCTATCCTTGTCTTTTTCCTGTTTGCCGGATTAGGTCAATTATTTGGATCTCAGTCTGGAGCGTCTGAAAATGAAGAATTTGACGCTACGGAAATGATAATGCATCACATTGCTGATTCGCACGAATGGCATGTTATCTCTTTCACGGGGCCTTCAGGGAAACACATACAAATAACACTTCCCCTGCCTGTTATTCTTATCCATAAGGGCAAAGTATGGTCATTTTTATCTTCTAAATTTCATCATGGCGAAAGCATCGTTCCCCTTGGCAGCGATTATGTAGCCCTTTATCATGGTCACATTTATTTAACCGATGCTTCAGGCACCATTCAAAAAGATGAAAATGGAAACATTCTGAATGCGTCACCTTTTAGTTTATCCATCACGCGAAATGTTGCCAGTATGTTTTTGGGTGCATTTTTATTGATATTGATTTTTGGATCAACAGCCCGGGCTTATTCTAAGCGTGGAGGATTAGCCGTACCGAAAGGTATTCAATTGGTTATTGAACCAATAGTTTTGTATGTGCGCGATGACATAATCAGGGCTCAGATTCATGGCCGAAAGGCCGATTTTTTTACGCCCTATTTATTAACGCTTTTCTTTTTTATCTGGATTAATAATTTAATTGGTCTTATTCCGTTTTTTCCGGGAGCCACCAATTTATCGGGCAATATTTCTTTTACGCTTACTCTGGCCGTTTTCTCTTTTTTATCGGTTAATTTATTTGCCAACGGGCATTACTGGAAAGAAATACTGGTGGCACCAGGCACTCCTTTTTATGTAAAGCTGTTTCTGATTCCCATTGAAATTATAGGCATGTTTACCAAGCCGTTTGCACTCATGCTTCGTTTGTTTGCCAACATTACAGCAGGTCACATCATTATTCTAAGCCTTACGGCTATAATATTCGTATTAAAAAGTATCTACGCAGCGCCGCTTACCATTTTATTGTCGCTGATAATGTTTTCTCTTGAGTTTTTAGTAGCTTTATTACAAGCATATATATTTACGCTGCTAACATCCCTCTTTATAGGAATGGCAGTTAACGAATCGCATCATTAATTTTAATAACTGTATTATGGAAGGATTATCATTAACTGTAGTAGGTTTAGGAATTATCATTGTTGGAGCAGGATATGGCATTAGCCGTATTGGCCAGGCCGCCATGGAAGCCATGAGCCGGCAACCCGAAATCAGTTCCAAAATTCAAACTGCTATGATTGTAGTGGCTGCCCTTATTGAAGGTGCTGCGCTGTTTGCCATTGTTGTGGCCTGGTTAAAAGGATAAAATCACTAATTTTAAACGCTATGGGGATATTGTCTCCTGATCCCGGATTGGTTTTCTGGACCAGTTTAACCTTTATTCTTTTATTGCTTATTCTGAGGCGTTATGCCTGGAAACCCATTTTGCGTGCCTTAAAAGTACGCGAAGAATACATTGAGTTTTCCATTCGCGATGCTCACCAGGCAAGAGAAGAGGTTTCAAAGATGGCCGATACTAAAAAACAGATGTTGGAATCGGCACGTCTCGAAAGGGAAAATCTTATTAGAGAAGCCAGGGATCTTAAAAATGAAATCGTTCGCGAAGCAAGAGATGCCGCAAAAAACGAGGCAGAAATGATTATTCGTCATGCACGCGAACAAATTGAAAGGGAACGAAAAGAAGCTTTGTTTGGCATTAAACAGCAAATAGGCCTTATCTCCCTCGAAATTGCAGGCAAAATCCTTCAGGAAGAACTGGCAACAGAAGATCGCCAAAAACAGGTTATCAGTCAACATCTGAAGGAGATAACATTTAACTGATTGTTCATCATTTTTAACCAATTATGAATACCGGGTTAATATCAATGAGGTATGCCAAAGCACTCTTTCAGCTTGGAATAAGTCAGCTCGACTTGCAGGAAAGATTGTATCTCGACAGCCAAATCGTTCTGGATTCATTAAAAGAATCTGAAGAGTTGGTTGCATTTTTAAAAAATCCGGTAGTCAGGTCTGATGTGAAAAAACGTTCAGTACGCCAAATGTTTAAAAATGTTTTACACGATAAAACCCTTCGATTTCTTGACCTTATAATTGAAAACAACAGGGAAGCACTTTTTATTAATATCCTGATGGATTACAGGGACTTATACAGAAAAGAAAAGGGTTGGAGAAGTGTTACCTTAATAACTGCTACGCCTGTTGATGCTTCATTTAAAGACGAAATACGCCAAACTATTGAACAACAGCTTCATGGTAAAGTTGAGTTGGAGTTTAAAGTGAATGACGACATTATGGGTGGGCTAATTGTAATGGTTGATGGCAAACAAGCCGATGGCAGTATAACAGGCAAATTGCGTAAATTAAAAAAGAAATTGTTGATTAAATAGAGGTTTCGCCAATGGAACAAATTAAACCTTCAGAAGTATCGAATCTTTTGCGACAGCAAATAGAAGGATTTCAAACAGGCGTCCAACTCGAAGAAGTGGGTACCGTGTTGCAGGTAGGCGACGGTATTGCCCGTGTTTATGGATTGACCAATGTGAAAGCCAGCGAACTTGTTGAAATGGACAAGTGTATGGGCGTAGTGCTCAACCTTGAACAAGATAATGTTGGTATTGTGTTACTTGGTCCTTCTCATCTTGTTCGCGAGGGAGATACCGTGCGTCGTACAGGACGTATAGCCTCCATTGGTGTTGGAGATGGTTTGTTGGGAAGGGTTGTCAACTCACTGGGCGAACCCATTGATGGGAAAGGCCCTGTTTTAGGAAAACTTTTTGATATGCCACTGGAGCGAAAAGCCCCTGAGGTTATTTACCGGCAGCCTGTTAAGGAGCCTCTTCAAACTGGAATTAAGGCTATCGATTCAATGACTCCCATTGGCCGAGGGCAGAGGGAACTCATTATCGGCGACCGCCAAACCGGAAAAACAGCCATTGCCATTGATACCATCATCAACCAACGCTCCTTTTACGAAAAAGGAGAACCGGTTTATTGCATTTATGTAGCCATTGGACAAAAAGGAAGCACCGTAGCACAAATAGTTCGAACGCTTGATCAGCACCGCGCCATGGATTATACTGTTGTGGTAATGGCAACAGCTTCGGATCCAGCCGCTATGCAGTTTTATGCGCCTTTTGCAGGTACGGCCATTGGTGAATTTTTCCGCGACACCGGCCGCCATGCCCTAATTGTGTATGACGACCTTTCCAAGCAGGCTGTATCGTACCGCGAAGTTTCTTTATTATTGAGAAGGCCTCCTGGTCGCGAAGCCTTCCCGGGTGATATCTTTTATTTGCACTCTCGCTTACTCGAGCGGGCAGCAAAAATTGTAGAGTCGCAGGAAATTGCTTCCAAAATGAACGACTTGCCTGAGGTTTTGCGCCCCATAGTTAAAGGCGGCGGCTCATTAACAGCATTGCCCGTAATTGAAACTCAGGCTGGCGACGTTTCGGCTTACATTCCAACCAACGTTATTTCAATTACCGATGGTCAGATTTTTTTGGAGTCCAATTTGTTTAACGCAGGTATTCGTCCTGCTATAAACGTTGGTATTTCAGTATCGAGGGTAGGAGGTAGTGCGCAAATTAAATCGATGAAGAAAGTGGCTGGAACACTTAAACTCGACCAAGCTCAATACCGCGAATTGGAAGCATTCTCGAAATTTGGCTCCGATTTGGATGCTGCTACCATGGCTGTTTTGGATAAGGGCCGCAAAAATGTGGAATTACTTAAACAACCTCAATATCAGCCCATGCACGTGGCCAAACAGGTGGCACTTATTTTCTGTGGCACCAGGGGTCTGTTAAGGGATGTTCCGGTGGAAAAAGTGGCAGAGTTTGAGCATGATTTTCTTGAAAACCTTGAATTACGGCACAGTGTGGTACTTGAGCAAATTGCCAACGGACAAATTGATGATGATGTTACAGCTTTGCTTCAGGATGTTGCCGATGATTTGACGCTTAAGTACCGGTCGAAAACTCAGGAATAATTACTACTAAAGTTTTTTAAGTGGCAAATTTAAAAGACATACGCACCCGCATTAATTCGGTTAAAACAACCCGACAGGTAACCAGTGCCATGAAAATGGTATCTGCTGCCCGATTAAAAAAGGCACAGGATGATATTTCGCACATTAGGCCTTACACCAGCCGGCTTGCATCGATAATTTATGATTTAAAAGGCTCGCTGGGCGAGAAAGAGGTTTTCAGCTTTTCACAACCCGGCGAGGGAAACAAAGTGTTGATTCTGGCCGTGGCTTCAAACCGGGGGCTTTGTGGTGGGTTTAATATAAATGTAGTAAAAGCTATACAACAAATGCTTCATAACGAGTATTTAAGCGAACACCGAAATGGACATGTTGTTATAGGCGTGATGGGAAAGCAGGCCAAAAAGATGTTTAAGATGAGGGGCATTCCTATAGCTTATGAATTTAATGACCTGATTCAGCACCCCACTTTTGAGAAAGCCTCCAAATTTGCCAACCAATTAATGGAAGATTTTGGCAACGGAGAATTTAAACAGGTTGTTATGGTTTATAATGAGTTTGTTAATGCTGCCATTCAGGAGGTTAAACATTATCAATATCTTCCCTTTTCTGTACCTGAAATGACTGAGGGTCCATCATGTACAACCGATTATATTCTGGAACCCGATGCTGTAAGCATCATTCAGACCTTAATTCCAAAAATGCTACGAACTATGATGTTCCAGGTCATGTTGGAATCTCAGGCGTCGGAGCACGGAGCACGTATGACATCAATGCATAAGGCTACCGATAATGCCACGGATTTGATAAAAGAACTTCAGCTGAGTTACAACAAAGCCCGACAAACCGCCATTACCAACGAAATTATGGAAATTACCGGTGGGGCAGAAGCGCTTAAAGGTGGATAATTTGGTCTTTTTACCAAAAGAATAACGGATATGCAAAGCGATGAAATCTCGTTTACACATCCGTTTTTTTGCTTATGTTTTAAACAAGTTAATAGTTTAACGATTTACCTGTTGCAGCCATAAAAATGTCGAGTTTCCGTAAAGTTTCCTTAATATCAATGAGGCAGCTTAGTTGAATAAATCCAATTTTATACGAGTATTCAGGCCCCTTGTATTCTTCTGAAACCGACTTAAAATCAAAATATTTCAGAACGTCGGGATTTGAGTATCGCAGGTAAATTTCGATGGCCGCATCTTTTATATATCTGAAACCACCAAAATACCCGGCTTTTTTATATTCATAACGGTAATGATGCCCGAGTGCTGTAATATCGGATAATACCGCCGAACCGGTAGGATAACCACCTGCTCCTTTTCCGAACATAAATTGTTTGTCGTAGGCTAAGCCTTTAATTACAACACCATTAAACTCCTCCTCTACGCTATAAATATACTTATCACGACCAACAAAACGAGGCAAAACAAACAAGGTTATATTTTTCTCGCGTAAGCGTTCTACCTGCCCTACCAATTTAATTTTCCAACCCTTTTCGCGAGCATGGTTAATATCAAATTCTGAAATGTTTGAAATGCCATAATTTAAAACATCGTCGGGATTTACGGCTACACCGAAGCTGTGCATGGTTAAAATGATGAGCTTATACAGCGAGTCGAAACCTTCCACATCAAACGACGGGTCAGTTTCGGCAAATCCCAAATCCTGTGCTTCTTTAAGCGCTTCTGAATAAGGCTGGTGGCAATCAAAAACTTTTGAAAGAATATAATTGGATGAACCGTTCAATATCCCTGTTACCGAAAGCAGCAGGTCGTTATCGTAATATTCTTCAAGGCTCCGGATAACAGGAATGCTACCACAGGCCGATGCTTCATACAGTAAGGATACGTTGTGTTTTTTCTGTAATTCTATCATCTCGGTCATGTTTTCGGCCAGCATTTTTTTGTTGGCCGAAACAACATTTTTCCCGCTTATTAAAGCCTTCTTTACAATTTGGTAGGCCTCTTCGGAGTTGTTAATTAACTCAACAATGGTGTTAATGGCAGGGTCGTTTAAAATATCGTCGGGGTTATAGCAAAACAGGCTTTCGGGAAGCGATCTGTTTTTCTGATGTTTTACACAAATTTTGGATATTGAGGTGTCCAATGCGGGACTTTTCTGTAAAACGTCGTACAAGCCTTGTCCCACCACTCCAAAGCCAAAGAGGCCGATATTTATTTTTTGTCTCATGTTTTTTTTGTTAAAAGCCAATCTTAGAAAGGGCATTTAAGAAATCTGCTTTAATATCGTCGATATGTTCAATGCCAACCGATACCCTTAATAAGCCCTGCTCAACGCCCGATGCTTTTTGCTGCTCGGCCGGCAGTTGCTCGTGAGTAGTAGAACTAGGGTGAATAATAAGGGTTTTGGCATCGCCAATATTGGCCAGATGGCTTACCAGTTCAAGATTGTTGATAAACTTGTCGGCCAGTTGCCCATCGCCTTTGAGCTTAAACGTGAATACGCCGCCAAATCCTTTTTTAAGATATTTTTTTGCAATGGTATGGTAGGCACTGCTTTCGAGACCGGGATAGTTAACATATTCAACCTGCGGAAGTTTTTGAAGCCAACCAGCCAGCTCCAAAGCGTTTGACACATGGCGCTCAACCCGTAACGAAAGCGTTTCCAATCCCTGCAGCAGCAGAAAAGCATTAAACGGGCTTATGGCAGGCCCATAGTCACGCAGACCTTCAACTCTGGCGCGAACAATAAAAGCAATGTTACCAAATGGACTTTTATCGCCAAACACATCCCAGAATTTTAATCCATGATAACCTTCGGAAGGTTCGGTAAAGAGAGGGAATTTACCGTTACCCCAGTTAAAATTTCCGCCATCAACAATAACTCCGCCAATGCTGGTACCATGACCACCAATCCACTTTGTGGCCGATTCAACTACAATGTTTGCGCCATGCTCAATGGGTCTGAAAAGGTATCCACCGGCACCAAAGGTATTATCTACCACCAGTGGGATATTATTACAGCGGGCAATTTTCGCCAGTTCTTCAAAATCGGGGATATTGAAACGTGGATTTCCAATAGTTTCTACATATATGGCTTTGGTATTATCGTCAATAGCGGCCTCAAAATCGCAAGGGTCATCTCCCTGAACAAATTTTACGTTAATGCCAAGGCGTTTAAACTGCACTTTAAATTGATTATAGGTGCCTCCATAAAGATACGATGTGGAAACAAAGTTATCGCCGGCTTCCAAAAAATTGGTAAGGGCAATAAACTGAGCGGCCTGCCCCGATGCGGTTGCCAATGCTGCCACGCCACCTTCGAGGGCGGCCATTCTCTTCTCAAAAACATCGGTTGTAGGGTTCTGTATGCGGGTATAGATGTTACCGAATTCTTTTAAGCCAAACAGATTGGCAGCGTGACCCGCATCTTTAAACAGGTACGATGAGGTTTGGTAGATGGGAACTGCTCTCGATAAAGTGGTTGGGTCAACTTCTTGTCCGGCATGAAGTTGTAGTGTTTCAAAATGAAGTTTCGACATATTGTAACATTTTTTGGTTTTATGTATGGTTAAGAATATGAATAACAATGACATAACAATTCAGGCCTGGCGCTCCGGAATCTGATATGAACAATTGATAAATGCTTTATGAAAGTCAGACAGGATGCGCCAGACCATTACATGACCATATACATTCGGCGCATTATAGTGTTGGATGTAATATGCATGACAAAAGCCATTTTTGCTTTACAGGAAAAGCAAAAATAATGAGTGGTATTATTTTGAATCAATGGGTTCATGCACTAAAGTCTGTTTTGCAAAGATGAACAAATCTCTTTAGAAATCAAAAACAGCATGCAGGCATTTTTTTTGAAAAAAAATGTTTTTGGCGAATGGTTTTAATTTTTGATGTGTCAAAAGGAAAAAGTTTAATTTTAAATCAACATTTATGAAGAAGTTAGTTATTTCAGTTGTTATTTTAACAGCTATGGCTTTTTGGGGAACAGCAGAAGCCCAAACACAAAAACAGGAGAAAAAAGCTACAACAGAACAGGTGCAGAATCAAACTGCGCGCCCGGGATTTGTGGATGCAAACGGTGATGGCATTTGCGACAATTACGATGGGAAACGTCCGGGAAAGGGACTTGGACCGGGCAGTGGTAATGGTCAGGGAAGAACTGATGGTAAAGGCTTAAGTCGTGGCAAAGGGAAGAGAGATGGTCAGGGTCAAGGTCAGCGTTTACGCGATGGAAGTGGCCCGCGATGCAACCAGGGCAAAGTTGAATGAGTTTGTTTTTCAAGGCCACCTTTGCTAAATTAGAGCGTTAAACATCACCCTGCCATAAAAATTTGATGACATTTTATGGCAGGGATTCTCTGATTTTAACATCCTAAGCATAGAAAACCATAACAAGAAAATAATTGATTGCAATTAAGAACAGAATTAGGATGTTATAGTCGTCCAACAATTTAAGCAGGTATTGAATGAAGCATGAGGCCGATGATAATGAAGTAATAGCCCGGATTATTGGTGGCGATAAGGAAGCCTGCACACCGCTGGTTCAACGTTACCAGCAGAAAATATTCCAGACTTGCATTGGCTTTCTGCACGATGAGGACGAAGCGCAGGATTTAACACAGGAAGTTTTAATTAAAATTTGTCGTTCTTTGGGTCAATTTAAAGAACAATCAGCTTTTTCAACCTGGATTTATCGCATCACCATTAACATGGCTATTAACAGGGTAAGAAAGCTAAAGATTAAATCTCTCTTTAAACCAATTGATGATAATACTAAAGTATTGTCGTATAGTAGTGCTGAACAAAGTGATGGCAGATTAATGCGGCTCGAACAAAAACAAATGATTCAAAAAGCATTGGGCAAATTAACATCTACTCAGCGAAAGGCATTTGTTTTAAGTTATTACCGTGATTTATCGAATAAGGAGGTTGGAGAAATTATGAATTTATCTGTTGGAGCTATTGAAAGTCTTATTTATAGGGCGCGTTTGCGATTACAGGAAGTCCTGAAAAATAATTGATAAACATCGGAAATGAATTGTAAAAATTTTAGTAAAGCATTGGCAACCCTGAATCAGGGAGAGGAATGGTCGCCAGCAATGAAGGCGCACTTGGCTGTTTGTCACGAATGTAGCTTGTTGGCTCGAAATTGCGCTTCTTTTTTAGATGCCGTTGAGGTGGAAAAATCTTTCCAAGTTTCGCCATTTACGGCTACCAGAGTTTTAGCTAAAATGGAAGCGCAAAGTAAAAGTAGTTTTACTTTGGTTTTAAAACCTTCGCTAGTTATGGTTTTTACCATTGCATTTGCTATTGGATTAAGCGGTACATGGTTCATAAGCAACACTAAAAATTCCACCAGGAATTCTGATATTGTTACAGATTATTTTACAGAATTAAATTCGGGTTATTTTATTGAGCAATCGTGGATTAATATAGATGATTATGAAGAGTAAGTATCTTGTATTTATTATTATGGTTTTGCTTGGGCTTGGTGCGGGTTATACCATATTTAAGATTCTGAATAAACCCACCAATGTTTCAGAGCAGCCTTCAGATAATTTTAACCGGGCCCCGGGGAGAGGGTTTTATCGGTTGGCTAATGAATTGGGTTTGGACGAGGCTCAAAAAAAACTTTTTCAGGATTTTGAAAGCGACTATCGACAACAAATTTCGACCTTGAATGAAGAAATTCAATCTGTAAATCAACAAATTATTCAAGAGCTTAGCCGTGAACTTCCTGATACAGTAGAATTACTCTCGTTGAGTCGTGAAACAGGTTTATTGCACGAAAAGATTAAAAGAACAACCATTCATCATTTCATGAATTTACGGTCGATTTGTACGCCTGAACAGGCAGTAAAACTTTCGGGCGTTTTGGAGCAAATTGAAAGCGGGCCTCGCAGAATGCGTAACAGGCGAGGTGAGGGGCATGGGCCCGGACGAAGAGGGCAAATCAATCAGAACCGCTAATGTTGGTTAACGCATTTTTTTATCGAACAAACCTCTTGGCCGTCCCGGTTTGGAACCAAAATACCAGGTAACATCAAACGAAGGATACAACTTAACTTTTGATGTAGAAAAATCACCTACCGATAAAATATATCCCAAAGTAACCGAGGTGTTTCTGAATATGAAATTTTGCAATCCGGCATGATGTTCCATAGACACGTCTCCATTAAAGTCGCCAAAGAAAAACTTAAAGCCTCCTTCTAAAAGCATGTTATTGGTAATTTCGGCATCGGCTCTCAATCTGCCCGAAACCAACAAGCCCTTGCCGGCTAATGCCGGACTTCTGCTGCCAAGAATATGCTCATCAATGTGGCTCAGTTCATTCTTCTCGAATGGTATGCCGGCATCTAACGAAACTGCAGCTGTAATAATAAGATAGGGCCTCGTTCCGGAGCAGGAGCCATCTCCCCCAAATGGTTTGCTCACAATTAATTCGTTTCTGACAGAAATAATATGAGGCACATCCACCGTTGAGTCGGCAATGGTTTGATATTTATGCGACTGGGCATATTTCAATCCGGGTGTTGGTGTGTAAAGTCCATGACGGGTAGCAATTAAAATATTACCGTTGTAATGAGTCTTTTTTACCATTAAATTGGGAACCCAGTAATTAACCGGCAGCATGGTTGATAGCTCCAAACCATTTTTTAAACCTAACCTTGATGGAGTGGTCAGGCTTATATTTCCGGTTTTATGAAGTGATGAGTAGGCTGTTTCCGATGACCATAAAAAATCGTCCCTTTCGAATGATTGCCTCGAACCCATGGGCTGAAGTTCGTTGAAGGCATTTGTCTGCCCCACTTTTTGCTGTCGGCTTTTTAAATCCTGCGAGGCTTTGGCTACCTGACTCTTTTTTTTAAAGGGCCAAATCTGGCTTTGAGCCGGTTGGGGTAATATGCCAATAATGGCCAACGAAATATAAAGAAGAAGTCGAATTTTCATTTGTTTATAAATTGTTTTTTAATGGCCAGATTGCCCACCCCGATTTATCGGGAGAACTCGCCATAATTGGCATACTCCTTTTTGAGAACTCGTTCTCATGGCTCGTTTCATCATTAAGGTTTCAGGTGTTTTTGGCTAAGTAACAATTAAAACGTTTAATATCACCCTATTATTTTACAAAGGGTTTAATATTGTTGATTAATGCTCGTAGTGCCCGATTTTAAAGAGATTTAACAGGAACTCTTAAAATTAACAGAAACTTTTAACACAACAAAAGTTTCCCGAGGGCGTTTTATGTATAATTTTGCATTATGGAAGAAAAGAAAAAGATAATTGTTGAAAAGGCCATTGAATTGTTTTCGCGCTATGGAATTCGAAGCGTTTCTATGGATGACATTTCAGGAGAGCTTGGTTTTTCCAAAAAAACTTTGTATCAGTTTTTCAGAGATAAGCAGGAATTAGTTAGCGTGGCTATGCAAGTGAGTTTGTCGGAAATTACAAATCATTTCTGCAAATTCGAAAACGACACCAGAAATGCCATCGAACAATTTTTATGCCACCGGAAATTATTGCTCGAAAAACTTGCAAGGTACAATCATTCACTGGCCTACGATTTAAAGAAATATTTTCCTGTAATATATAATGAATTAAAGGATTACAGGAAAGAACAGCTTTATAAGGCTCATCTGATTAATTTAAAACAAGGCATGGAAGAAGGCTTATACAGGTCAGATTTGAATGCTGATATGATAGCTAAAATGATGACGGTGCATCACATTTACACCTTCGATGCCATAAACGGCTTTTTTACCGGTGAAGAGGTTTTTAATAATGATTTTTTGGAACAGTTTATAACCTATCATTTTAATGGTATTTGTACAATAAAGGGGTTGGAGATTTTATCAAAACTTCGGAAAGATGGCTTGATGGAGGTGTGTGCAGATTGAACTTTTTTTGAGATGTTTTATTACTTATCAAAAGAGTGTTCGATATCGAACCATGATGTACAAAATTGCACATTACCAAAAGGAGGTTATATTTCCAAGTGCCACTTTAAAGTGTTGTAAGTCAATTGGTGAGCAATTTCGGCAAATAATTTGTTATCACCATTCAGTTTAATGAATTAACCCGATTCGAATTTTTTATACAGTTAAAAATATGCGTAGTTTTTTGTTTAGTTTCGTTATGTTCTTCTTTGTTTCTTTTTCGGCCATTGAGGTTAAATCGCAACAAAGTAATCTGTCTTTTTCATTGCAGGATGCACTGGAATATGCATCACAGAATGCCTATCAAAAGCAAAGTTCCAACTATGATGTGATATCGGCGCGAAAGAAAATATGGGAAACCATCGCTTCGGGTTTACCGCAGGTTGATTTTAGTGCCCGGTATAACCATTCGCTAGATTTATCAAAAAGTTTACTCCCCATAGAGTTTTTCCCAGAAGAGAACTGGCCATCGGGAGCAAAAGCAGGCGATAAAATTGCCGTGTCCTTTGGTACGGCATACGATGCCAATTATGGTATTGGTGTAACACAGTTAATTTTCGACGGTTCGTATTTTGTTGGCATACAGGCAACCAGAGTTTTTTTAGCCTACACTGAGCAACAACAAAGAAAAACTGAGGTGGAAATTAGAAATACCGTTGCACAAGCCTATTTCCTAGTTCTAAGTGCCCGTGAAAACAGTTTTGCTTTTGAGGAGAATCTAAAAATGAATGAAACATTGCTCAACGAAACCAGGGCTATGTATCAGGGTGGTTTTATTGAATCGCTCGATTTGTCGCAGGTGGAACTGATGGTGAATGACGCCCGCAAACGACTGATGGAAGTAAAGCGAAGCGAAGAGGTGGCCATGGCTGTGCTAAAGTTTACCATGGGGCTAAAAACAGAAGCCAATCCAATTCTTACCGATTCTTTATCGTTTTTAACAGAACGAATTCTGGGGGCTGGTCTTCCACTCAACGAGCTTAATGTTAATGCTTTGGTTGATTATCAGTTGGCTCAAACAAATGTTGAGACTCAGCGGTTATTGATGAAGAACGAACGTGTTCAGTATTTACCTAAAATCAGTGCTTTTTACAACTACCAGAAAATGGGCTACGCCGACGAGTGGAACTTGTTTAAGGAGGATTGGTACAAAGCTCAGTTTATAGGATTACAGGTTAATGTTCCCATTTTTTCATCGGGGATGCGTCACTCAAAAGTGCAACAGCAGAAACTAAACTGGTTAAAAAGCCAAAATGAAAAGGAAATGATGCTTCATAACCTTCAAAACGAGTATCTGGTGGCCCTAACCAATATGAAAAGCAGTTACGACCAGTATGTATACAGCAAGGAAAACAGGGAGTTGGCAAGGGACATCTATGAAAAAACCAGAATTAAGTTTGGCCACGGTATAGCTTCAAGTTCCGATTTGTCGCAGCAGCAAGGGCAATACATTCAGGCCCAGATGGGATATGTTCAGGCTGCGGTTACGCTAATGAATGCACATATTGCTTTGTTAAAAGCCACAGGGCAGTTATAAGCGAAAGCTAATATTTATAAATACAATTTAGAAATTGGGAAAACAGAGTTCCGCAAAGTTAAGAGGGTTGCTTTTACAATGTGGGCTTAACGGTTAATGTAGAAAATAGTTTTGTTATGAAGAATACAATATCAAATAAAAAAAATCAAAACCGGAAACTTTTATTTTTGAAAGGATTCAGATTTGATAAAAACGGTGTTATTACTGTTTTGTTACTCTCGCTGCTAACAGGCGCAATACTGGTGCAAAGTGGTTGCTCTGCTAAGGTAACCAACGACACCAAAGAAAAGCAGGAGCGTTTATCGGCGCTAAAAGAAGAAATGTTAAAGCTGAGGCAGGAAATTTCCAAACTTGAAGCAGAGTTAAACCATGAAGTATCGGGCAATTCTGTGGCTGTTTCCCTGAAACAAATTGAAAAAGAAGACTTCAGACATTTTGTGAACGTCATGGGCAAGGTTCAGTCCGACCAGAATTTGCTGGTAAGCCCAGAGGCTTCAGGTAATATTGTTAGTATAAATGTGAAGGAAGGCGATAGGGTTTCAAAAGGTCAGGTGTTGGCCCGTTTAAACACCGATGCGCTTGACCGGTCTGTTCAGGAGGTTGAGGTTAGTCTCGATTTGGCCCGTACCCTATTTGAGCGCCAGGAAACGCTCTGGAAACAAAATATTGGCAGCGAGGTGCAATTCCTACAGGCAAAATCCAACAAGGAATCGCTTGAGAAGCGACTGGAGGCTTTAAAGGCTCAGAAAGCAATGGCCGTTGTTACATCTCCTGTTAATGGAATTGTAGATGAATTGATTCAGAAAAGAGGCGAAATTGCAGGGCCATCAATTCCTTTTGCCCGTGTAGTTAACCTCGATGATATCTACATCACTGCCGATGTTTCAGAGTCGTATTTGAATATGGTTAAAAAAGGAGATCCGGTTGAGATAGAATTTCCGGTTTTGGATAAAAGTGTGCAGGCCACAATTGCACGTACATCATCGGTTATTGATCCTGACAGCCGAACTTACCGCATCAGGGTTGAAATGCCAAATAAAGATGGACAAATCAGGCCAAACCTGATGGCTGTGCTCAAGCTTTGTACTTTTCACGACGAAGCAGCAATCGTGGTTCCTTCTCTTTTAGTGAAAACCGATTTTACAGGGCAGTTTCTGTTTATTGCCAGCGAAGAAGAAGGTAAAATGGTGGCCCGTAAGCGTTACATCGAGTCTGGTTTAAAAGATAATAGCGTTGTTTTGGTAAGAAGCGGTCTCGATGCTGGTTCAAAAATCATTACCGAAGGCTTTGCACAAGTGGTGGATGGAACTCAGCTATTGGTTAAAAATCAGATGACTGTCACGGGAGCTGGCGAAGAGCAGGCTTCACGCCATTAATTTTTTTTCAAATGAGATTACATTGTAAAAGCAAAATGGAATGATTGGCTGATAATGTAACTGAGGTTTAAGCTGTTTACAAATTGTAGTTTCCATATCATTTTGATAATTATATTCTTAAAGATTCTAATAGTTATTTCATGGAGCATATTAAAGACGGTGATATTAGTCACCGGAAGTTTAAACCTACTTATTGGGCTTTAAGCAATAAGAATACCATATATATACTTACTTTTTTCCTGTTGCTGGGAGGATTTTTAACGTATCGTGGTATGCAGCGCGAGTTGTTTCCCGAAATCGTGGTTCCCTACATCATGGTGCAAACACCGTATCCGGGTAATAGTCCTCCGGATATTGAAAACCTTATTACCCGTCCCATCGAAAAAGAGTTGAAGGGGCTTAACGGGGTTAAAAGGCTTTCATCTGCATCTTACCAGGATATGAGTTTGATTTTGGTTGAGTTTGAAGCCGATATAGAAGTAAAAGCGGCACTTCAGGATGTTAAAGACCAGGTTGATAAAGCTAAAAGTGAACTTCCGGAAGATTTGGATTACGACCCAATAGTGGAAGATATCGATTTTTCAGAGTTTCCGGTGTTAAACATCAATCTCTCGGGCGATTACAGCATTTACGAACTTAAAAAGTTTGCTGAAGACCTTAAGGAGGAGTTTGAGTCCATGCGCGAGGTTCGTGAAGCTGACATTAAGGGGGTGGATGAACGTGAAATAAAAATTCATGTTGATCCTTTAAAACTTGAGGCTTACAATTTAACTTTTTTCGACCTTGAATCAGCTGTTATCAGTGAGAACGTTACCATTGGTGCCGGCGAAATTTCAGTTGACGGAACCAGACGCTCGGTGCGAACCGAAGCCAACTATTCCAACATGGACGATTTGGCCCAAACCATCGTTAAGTTCGAGAACAATAAAATAGTGTATTTGGGCGATTTGGCTGAAATTATCGATGGTTTTGAGGAAAAAAGTTCCATATCAAGGCTTAACAATCAACCGGTTGTATCCTTAAGCATTGTTAAAAAAAGCGGAGAGAATCTGCTGGATGCCACTGATAAAATTTTCGCTACCATAACCGAAAAACAAAAAAACAATGCCCTGCCGGCCGACCTTAAAGTGACCATCACCGACGACCAGTCGGTCTATATTCGCGATCAAATCAGCAATCTCGAAAACTCCATTCTTATGGGGATGATTCTGGTTATGCTGGTGTTGTACCTGTTTATGGGATTGCGCAATGCAATTTTTTCCGGTGTGGCAATACCATTATCCATGTTTATTTCATTTCTTGTTTTGGGTGAAATGGGTTATACCATTAATACCATGGTGTTGTTCGGGCTTTTGCTAGCCTTGGGTATGTTGGTCGATAATGCCATTGTGGTAATCGAAAACAGTTATCGTTTGTACGAAGAGGGATATTCGCGTCTTGAAGCGGTGCGAAAAGGTACCAGCGAAATCGCAATTCCGATAATCTCTTCAACAGCAACAACTTTAGCAGCATTTTTCCCATTGCTTTTCTGGCCTGGTATTATGGGTGAGTTTATGAAATATCTGCCTGTAACGCTTATTGTGGTTTTGGCATCATCACTATTTGTGGCGTTGGTGCTTAACCCGGTATTTGCTGCCCGATACATGAAAATTGAAGATCCATCTGCTAAAATAAACCATCGTAAGTTGTTTATTGTAACCGGTGTTATTGCCGCTCTTGGCGTTGTTGCATATCTGGCTGGCAGTATTTTGTGGGGAAACCTGTTGGTTTTACCCTTGTTAATGAGCCTGCTGAATATTTATGTGCTTCGTCCAACAGCCAATAATTTTCAGCAAAAGCTTTTACCATGGATGGAACGACGTTATGAGGCAACTCTCCGGCTTGCTCTGGGAAGACGTACTTCTAAGTGGTTGATGTTTGCTATGTTTGGCATGTTATTATTCTCCATTTTTTTCTTTTTTGCTACTAATCCCAATGTTATCTTTTTCCCCGATAGCGACCCCAAAACGGTTTATATTACTATGGAACTGCCGTTAGGCACCGATATTGATAAAACCGATGAGGTTACCAGAAGAGCTGAAGAAATAATTTACGGGGTATTAAAACCTTACGACCATATTGTAAAATCAGTAGGAGTTAATGTTGGTAATGGTAAAGGCGGTTTTTTTGAGTCGAGCCGGTCACCTAACAAAACACTTATCACCATAACTTTTGTTGAGGTTATTGATAGGGGAGGTATCAGTACCTCTGATATTATGGTTGAATTGTCGGATGCGTTGAAAGGTTTTGTTGGAGCTAAATTCTTTGTTGAGAAGGAAGAAAATGGCCCTCCGGTTGGAAAGCCAATTAACATTGAAGTAGCTGGTGATGACTTTGCAACATTGGTTATGGTGGCCGAAGACATTAAAAAGACCATCGACGATCAGCAAATACAAGGTATTGAAAACCTAGAACTCGACATCAATATCAATAAACCCGAAATGATGGTTTTTATCGACAGGGATAAGGTACGGCGCCTAGGGCTATCAACACAAATGGTGGCAGGCACATTAAGGACTGCTTTGTACGGAAGCCGGGTTGATAAATACAAAGACGGTGAAGATGAGTACGACATAATGCTCAGACTAGATGACAAATATCGGTATAATGTTGCCTCATTGATGAACCTGAAGCTTAAGATTGAAAAGGATGGGAAAAGTTATCATATTCCGGTGTCGTCGGTGGCTAATTATTCATACGGGTCAACTTATGAGAACATTAAAAGGAAGAATAATACCCGGATGATTACACTCTATTCCAATGTGTTGGAAGGGTACAATGCCAACAAAATTAACGAATCAATCCGTGGCATTTTAAGGAATTATGAAATGCCTCAGGGTTATCGGTGGGAAATGACTGGTGAACAGGAAGAACAGCAGGAAACTATGGAGTTTCTGATTAAGGCATTGCTTATTGCTATCGCTTTAATCGCAATTATCCTGATTACCCAGTTTAATTCGGGAGCCAAACCGATGATTATTCTTGCCACAGTAGTTTTAAGTACCATTGGCGTGTTTATGGGATTAGGAACTTTTGGTATGGAGTTTATTATCTTAATGACTGGCGTTGGTATAGTCTCACTGGCCGGAATTGTGGTTAACAATGGAATTGTGTTAATCGATTATATCGATATAAAGCGAAAAGGACTTAAAGAAGAGCGGGGATTGTCCGAAAACGCCCGCTTATCGCGCGAGGATGAAATAGAGTGTGTGGTTAAGGCAGGTAAAACGCGTTTGCGCCCGGTATTACTCACTGCTATTACTACCATTCTGGGTCTTGTTCCTTTAGCTATTGGTTTGAATTTCGATTTCTTCGGCTTGTTTAAGGAGTTGAATCCACATATTTATTTTGGAGGCGATAATGCTGATTTCTGGGGACCCATGTCGTGGACTGTTATTTTTGGTTTAACCACTTCAACGTTCTTAACGCTTATACTTGCACCTGTTATGTATAACCTTGCTGTACGGGTGAGAAACCGATTGTTTAAGCCAAAGGCCGAGAATTTTGATGGAATTTAAAAGTGGAACATTATTCATCCGATGACTCAAAGTCATTGGTTGAATTTATTATACAAAAAAGGGGCGACAAAAGCATTTGCAATTGTCGCCCCTTTTTTATTTGAATACTTTATAGCGACTAAACTTCCGATGAGCCAAAGTCAACTGATGATTTTTTTAGGGTTTATTTCCTCGTTCCTACCTCAACCAACGCCTCTGAAACATTAATGGTGTAATCGCCCAGTTTCTCACATTCCGAGAATAAATCGTTAAAAATAATACCGGCTTCGTACGAATAAACATTTTTCGATAAATTATCGAGGTGTTCTGCTTTTAGCTGGTTGCGGTAGTTATTGATTTGTTCTTCAATCAGGTTGGCTTTGCCCAGAGTTACATCCAGTTCGTCCTTATCGAGGTTCGAACGCATTATTTGCAACGATTCCTCAACAAGGTTAAACATCAATTCCAGTTTCTGCATAGCCTCCTTGTTGAACTTGATTTTTTTTTCGCGCATGCGGTTAACCGTGCGGGCCAGATTAAAGGTGCTGTCGCCAATACTTTCAAGGTCGCCTGCTAATTTTAGCATGGAGCGCATGCGTCGGCGTCCCACATCGCTCATTTTGTATTGCGATATTTGGCTCAGATAGTTGGTTATTTCTACTTCTACGTTATCACTAATGCCTTCGTATTTCTGAATTTTGGCGTACAATTTTGTAAATTTTTTATCACTGGTTTCGTACAGGAGTTTCCTGAAAAAGTCAAACATCTTATAGGTATGTTTGGCAAAAAACTGGATTTCCTTTTTTGCCTGCAATAGCGATAATTCCGAGGTCGACATCAAACCTGTTGTGATATATTTAAGCCTGAATTCTTCTTCCGAATCCTTATCTTTTTGTGGTACAAGCCGTTCAACAATTTTTTGCAGTATGGGTGTAAACCATATAAGCAGTAACATGTTTATGATGTTGAAAGAAGTATGAAACAGCGATAAAGCAGTGGGGATAACTGCCGGGTTTTCGGAAGGCGACAACCCATTGTGATGGGTTGTAAACTGATCGATCCACCCGGTAAATGTTTTGAATATTAACAACATCCAAAAAACCCCCAACAAGTTAAATATCAGGTGTGCTCTGGCAGCTCGTTTAGCACTCAGGTTTCCAACCGATGCGGCAATATTGGCGGTTACTGTGGTTCCAATATTCTCGCCAAGCACCATGGCTGCCGCCATCTCAAACGAAATCCATCCTTGGTTACACATTACAAATGTTAGTGCCATGGTGGCCGAAGATGATTGTATTATTATGGTTAAAAGGCTGCCAATAAACAGGAAAATAATGGTTGATAAAAATCCAAGATTTGTATATCCATGCAGGAATTGAAGCAACTCGGGGTTTTCTTTAATGTTTGGTACAGAGCTTTTTAAAAAGTCAAGTCCCATAAACAGCAGGGCAAACCCAACTAAAAATTCGCCCCATGAGCGGCGATTGCCCGATTTGGAAAATATTAAAGGAATACCAAAAGCAATAAGCGGTAGTGCATATTCGCTGATTTGTACTTTAAATCCAAAAATGGTGATAACCCAGCCTGTAACTGTGGTGCCAATATTTGCACCCATAATAACACCAATGGATTCTTTAAGGGTTAGCAGTCCTGCGTTTACAAAACCAACCAGCATAACTGTTGTGGCCGACGAGGATTGCACTACTGTTGTAACAAAAAAACCTGTCAGTACGCCAAGAAACCGGTTGGATGTCATGGCCGACAGGATGCTTCTCATTTTTGAACCGGCAACTTTCTGGAGAGATTCGCTCATCATTTTCATTCCATAAAGGAACATTCCCAATGAGCCAACAAGGGTAAGGAAATCGAATATAGAATAATTCATTGTACTATGTCTGTTGCTTTATAGCATTCATTTCAGGAAGACAGGATTAGTCCTGATAATGGCACTGATATCAAACAATTTTAAAGAAGCAAAAATATACTTTTTTTCTGGAACAAATTCCCGTAAATGTTCTTTTTAAAAATGGGAGTATTTCAGGATTTTTTTGGAGGGTTGTAATGTTCAGTATAACAGAGCAATAAAAGTTTTGGTGTTGAAACCCAACGTTAAAATATCAAAAAAAGGGCTGGTGTGCTAAAATTATAGGTCAATAAAAGGACACCCTTTTTAATTTTGCCTTAAGTTTGCATGTTTTTAATAAAAAAGACATTATGGAATCGTTGTTTCTTCCTAAGCTGGTTACAGTTTTTCGTAATGGATATACACGCGACCAGTTTACCCGCGATTTGATGGCCGGGACCATTGTTGGTATTGTGGCTTTACCGTTGGCAATTGCTTTTGCCATTGCATCAGGGGTTGGCCCGGAAAAAGGTTTAATAACCGCTGTTATTGCGGGGTTTTTAATATCGTTGCTTGGTGGAAGCCGGGTTCAAATTGGAGGGCCTACAGGGGCTTTTGTGGTTATTGTTGCAGGCATAATTGGAAATTATGGGATTGATGGACTTATCATCTCAACCATTATGGCCGGAATTATAATGATACTTTTCGGTGTTTTACGTTTGGGCGTTATTATTCGTTTTGTGCCATACCCATTAACAGTTGGGTTTACCAGCGGTATAGCGGTTTTAATTTTCACCTCGCAGATTCGCGATTTTTTTGGATTGCAAACCGGAGATCTTCCTGCCGATTTCATTGGCAAGGTTGGTGTTATGTTTAGCAACTTTGATTCTGCAAACTGGGCAGCTCTGGGCATTGCTTTTATGAGTGTTTTGATTACTGTTTTTTGGGGAAAAATTTCGAACAAAGTACCTGGGTCTTTAATTGCACTTATATTAAGCGTAGTATTGGTGGCCGTTTTTGGGTTTAATGTTGAAACCATTGGCAGCAGATTCGGAGAAATATCAGGTTCCATTCCGGCCCCTTCATTGCCGGGTTTCGACATGGATTTAATCATTAAACATATTGGCCCCGCCTTTACCATTGCCATGCTTGGTTCTATTGAGTCGTTGTTATCAGCGGTTGTCGCCGATGGTATGATTGGAGGAAGACATCGCAGTAACACTGAACTGATTGCCCAGGGGATTGCCAATGTTGGCAGTGGTTTATTTGGTGGTATTCCTGCTACCGGAGCCATAGCCCGCACAGCTACCAATGTTAAAAACGGAGGAAGAACGCCTGTTGCAGGTATAGTTCATGCGGTTGTGTTGCTATTCATTATGTTGTTTGCGGGTAAGTGGGCTACTTTTATTCCACTAAGTTGTTTGGCCGGAATATTAGTTGTGGTGGCCTATAATATGAGCGAATGGCGTTCGTTTGTTGCCATACTGAAAGGCTCGCGTTATGATATTCTGGTTTTGTTAACAGCGTTTTTCCTTACTGTAATTGTTGATTTAACTGTAGCAATACAGATTGGCATGGTGCTGGCTGCCTTACTGTTTATGAAACGGATGGCCGATGTTGGTGAGGTTAAACCATTGGTTTCTTACCCAACCGAGGAATATGATGATGCTGCCATGGTTGGATTAAAACTTCCCGATAATGTGGATGTGTTTGAAATATCGGGACCCATGTTCTTTGGGGTGGCCAATAAATTTAAGGAAGTAATGCATAACATTGAAGACCATGCTGATATCATCATCATTCGCATGAGAAATGTGCCTATGATTGATGCTACGGGTATTCATAATTTTAACTCCATGTTGCATACTTTTATACATAAGCGAAAGCATGTTATGCTCTCGGGCGTAAATGAGAGTGTTTTGGGTGAGCTAAAACGACATGGCATTGTGGCTCTGCTTGGCGAAGAGAATGTTTGCGCCACTTTCGATGAAGCCTTAATTAAAGTCAGGGAATTTCAGGAATTGGATCTATCTGTGAAGGCAGGTTAAAGATGTAAGAAAAATGGACTGTCGCGGATTTTTTAGACAGTCCATTTTATTCTTTGGTATTGATATTTATTTTGACCTTGATAATCCATAAACTAAAAAGCAATTCCAAGCGTAACGCCAGCCCTTACTCCAAAACCATCCCAACTGCCGGTTTCAAAGTCCTCCTCATCTCCTGATTTCACTTTCAGGTCGGCATTAGTGTATGATGGCCCTAGAAAAAGGTCAAATGTTACTCGTTGTTTAAATACCCATTGTCGTCCTACCAGCAAACCACCACCATAACCCGTCATATCAGCTTTTGAATATGCTGCGCCATAAGAATCTTCATGGGATAACGAAAATTGTTGATAACGAAGATAGGGGGCTACATAAAAGCCGTGCGGGGCTGCTGTTTCACTCAGGTAAAAACGATACTCAGGGGTTATTGCCCATCCACTAAAATCAGTATCACCAACACCAATTTTTGTAAAAATAAATCCAAAATTCAGAGAAGAAGATTCTGTCAAAGTGCGCTCGTAAAAGAAAGATCCTGTTCGAACAATAGGACTAAAAATATTAAACTTAATAGCATTTTTTACCTGACCGCTTGCAATGTTTAGGGCCGTAAAAAAAATAATAACCAATATTCCTTTTTTCATACGTAAATGGTTTATATAATTAATTGGCCGGATGGAAATCGCATGATGAATTGCCATCCGTATTTTGTTTAACGAATCATGCTCGCTTCAAAATTAAAATATAATTGTTTAACTATAATCATTAGTGTCCGATTAATTTTTTAGAATTTATTTGAATGTGTTTGTACATAATGAAACCATTGATTTTTAGGAAATTATCTGAAGCGGCGGCATTTTTTAACTCCGTTGAATTTTGCTACGCTCGGCATTGATGCAAACAAGTTTGCTCACTGCGCTCACTCAAAGCAAAATGTGCTTACTTTTTTTTGCTGAAGTGGAGCGAATCGGATCATGAATGCCTTAAAAACAAAACACGAATGAATAAAAAAAGTAAGAGCCCGTGCGGCTTAAGCACTTAAACGAAGAATGGATTTTTTATCGGACAATAGTGATTATTTAATGTAATAATATAAATATAAACATCAAATATTTCTCAACCAGAGTAAGAATGAATTCATAAAAAAGTAAAAAACTTAAAAATAAAAGAAACAACAATTTGTTTTTTTGAAAGAAAATCACGTATTTTGCGCTCTGTTTGAAAAACGTATAGAAAAAACAGTTGAGCAATGTCAAAAGTTTGTCAAATAACAGGAAAAACCTTTATGGTAGGAAACAATGTTTCCCACTCAAAGAGAAGAACCAAAAGAAGGTTCGATCCTAACCTTTTCCAAAAGAAATTCTATTTACCTCAGGATGACATGTGGGTAACCCTAAAGGTTTCTGCTTCAGGTCTTCGGCTGATCAACAAAATAGGAATCCATGCAGCCATTAAATCTGCACAGGAAAAAGGTTTGATTTCTAAATTTTAATCAGGAGGGAAAAAGAAATGGCAAAGAAAGGAAAAGGAAACCGCATTCAGGTTATTATGGAATGTACCGAACACAAGGAGAGCGGACAACCCGGCACTTCAAGGTATATTACTGTAAAAAATCGTAAAAATACTCCTGACAGGTTGGAATTGAAAAAGTACAACCCCATACTTAAACGTATGACTGTACATCGTGAAATTAAGTAAATTGTAAGTCATGGCTAAGAAAGTAGTTGCAACATTACAAAAAGGTTCGGGTAAAGGTCACACCCGGGTTATTAAAATGGTGAAATCGCCTAAAACCGGAGCTTACAGTTTCCGTACTGAAATAGTTCCTAATGAAATGACCAAAGAATTCTTTGATAAGAAATAATCCTTTTTAAAGGTCTTTATAAAAAGCTCTCTGTTTCAGGGGGCTTTTTTTATTTTTGATGTATTTCTAATCAAGGAAATTGAGCCGGAAGATGTATCTTTGAGAGATTTTTAACACTTGTATTTCATTAATCAATTGTCAATTTGATGAATACGATTTGTAGAAGGTAAATGTAATTATAATATGGGACTATTTGGTAGTTTTAATAAAGCCAGAAAAGAACGGCTTGATGAGGGTTTGGCAAAAACAAAGGAGAGTGTTTTAAAAAAACTTACACGTGTTATTGTAGGACGCTCAAAAGTAGATGAAGAAGTACTTGATGAATTAGAAGAAGTTCTGATAAGCTCCGATGTTGGCGTTGACACAACTTTGCGCATCATTCAACGCATAGAGCAGCGCGTTTCAAAAGATAAGTTTTTAGACGCCGGTGAACTGGATAAAATTTTAAAGGAAGAAATTGTTGCTTTACTGGCCGAAAACTCAGCACTGCAAGGGATGGACGATTTTGACCTGCCTGCCGATAAAAAACCCTATGTAATTATGGTAGTAGGTGTAAACGGTGTTGGAAAAACAACTACCATTGGCAAGCTGGCACACAAGTTTAAAAGTGCCGGAAAAAACGTTATGCTTGGCGCAGGCGATACCTTCAGAGCAGCTGCTATCGACCAGCTTGAAATTTGGGCACAAAGGGTGAACGTACCAATTGTAAAACAGAAAATGGGTGCCGACCCGGCTTCTGTGGCATTTGACACATTAAGTTCAGCAAAAGCTCAAAACATTGATGTGGTTATAATTGACACCGCCGGTCGATTGCATAACAAAGTGAACCTGATGAACGAACTATCGAAAATTAAAAATGTTATGCAGAAGGTTATTCCTGATGCACCCCACGAAATTTTGTTAATTCTGGATGGTTCAACAGGCCAAAATGCATTTGAACAGGCCAAACAATTTACCAAAGCTACTGAGGTTAATGCATTGGCAATTACAAAGCTTGATGGTACTGCTAAAGGTGGTGTAGTAATTGGTGTTTCCGACCAGTTTAAAGTACCAGTTAAGTATATTGGCATTGGTGAGGCTATGGACGATTTGCAGCCATTTAATCGTGAAGCTTTTGTTGATTCGCTATTTGGGAAGTAAAAGTTATTTTAAAAATGAACAATTAGGATGGAAAAGAAGCGGGTGGATGTTATTACTTTAGGTTGCTCAAAAAATCTGGTTGATTCTGAATTGCTGATAAAACAGTTTCAGGCTGGGGGATTCGCTGTTGAACATGATTCTCCCGATCCTCGCGGAGAAATTGTTATTATAAATACCTGTGGCTTTATTGGCGATGCCAAAGAAGAATCGATCGACACCATTTTGAATTTTGCCAATGCCCGTAAAAAGGGGAGAATAAAGAAACTGTATGTCATGGGGTGTTTGTCGGAGCGTTATTTCGACCAGCTTGGCAGCGAGATACCCGAAGTTGACCATTTCTATGGTAAGTTTAACTGGAAAGACCTGATTAAAGACCTGGGACTTGAATACAGGGCTGATTTGCGAAACGAACGCAGCCTCACAACTCCTGCACATTATGCTTATCTGAAAATTTCGGAGGGTTGCAACCGTACCTGCTCTTATTGTGCCATACCCATCATAACCGGAAAGCACAAATCAAGAACCATCGATAGCTTGGTAGACGAAGCTCAACGATTGGCCGACAAAGGTGTTAAAGAATTGCAGGTTATTGCACAGGATTTATCGTATTACGGGCTCGATATCTATAAAAAGAAATCGTTGGCTCCACTAATCGATGCGTTATCAAAGATTGATGGCATTGAATGGATACGACTTCATTATGCATATCCGGCAGGATTTCCTATGGATGTACTGGATTTAATGGCCAGTAACCCAAAAGTGTGCAATTATTTGGATATGGCCCTGCAACACATTTCAGATTCTATGCTGAAAGCCATGCGACGTAACGTTTCCAAGACCGAAACAATTGAACTAGTAAATCAAATCAGAGAAAAAGTGCCTGAAATTCATTTAAGGACGACAATGATTACAGGCCATCCGGGTGAAACTGATGAAGACTTCATGGAGCTTACAGAGTTTGTTAAAAATACCAGGTTTGAGCGTTTAGGTGTTTTTCCTTATTCGCACGAAGAGGACACCTATGCGTGGAAAACGTATCAGGATAATGTGCCCGACGACATAAAACAGGAGCGGGCAAACATTATAATGGAAATGCAGAATGAAATCAGCCGGGAAATTAATGAGAAAAAATTAGACACCACCATAAAGGTTATTATTGATAGAGAAGAGGGAGACTATTACGTTGGCAGAAGTGAATTTGACAGTCCCGAGGTTGACCCTGAAGTATTGGCGAAATCAACAAAACCACTTAAAATAGGTGAATTTTATAATGTTCAAATTACAGGTGCCGAGGATTATGATTTGATTGGAGAAGTGAATAATTAGAAAAGAACTTAATTGATTTGTTATAAACACCAACTATTGTCTGTTAAAACTTATCAACTTTTAACAGACGTTCATCAATTTATTTCATAAAAAAAAGTAAAACAAAATCTGTTTATATGACTGATAAAAAGGTTTATATACTTTTCATCATTTAAACAGATTTTTAATTAATGCCAAAGAATTAACTTATAAACTTCAATCATTCTGCAATTTAAAATTGCAATTAAAATAAATATTTATTTATTTGATGTTAAATGTATTACATGTTTTAAGTGTTGTTAGAAATAAAAATATTCTACAATTTTAAGCATTGGTTTTCAGGTTTTTTCTAAATGACAAATTGGTTTATATTGGTTTTGTACTGGATAAATAATATCAATTAGAAAACGGAGGTAGCAAAAAGAAGCTTTTATCTGATTTCTAATTAAGGATTACGAGTTATTTCTTGCTTGAAACAAAAATGGAAGATTCTGCTTTTTCTTTGGTTTGTAAAAAGTAATGTCATTTCCATCTAATTGTCAGGTTAAAACATATTCAGACATTACACGTATAAGCTAACCTAATGTCGTTCTTTTCACATTCAGACAACCTTTCCTACATCAAATAAACTCAAAACTAACTTTATGAAACACATTATTAGTCTTTTGGTTATGTCAATCATAACTCTGGTAGGTTTACTAGGTCAAAATTTTGAAATAGATGGCATTAACTACAACATAACCTCAGCCACTGAGCCGTACACTGTTAGCGTTATTCCCAAAAACCCAAAATATACCGGGTCGGTAACAATTCCAGAAACAGTAATATATGATAGTAACACCTATAGCGTTACATCCATTGGAGCATATGCTTTTGATGCCTGTTTTGAACTAACCAATATTTCATTACCCAACACTATAACAACCATTGGCCACCAGGCTTTTTATGGTTGTACGGGCCTAAATTCCATTACAATTCCTAACTCAGTAAACACAATTTCGGCTAAAGCTTTTTTGGGTTGCAATAACCTAACATCAGTTTTTATCTCTCAATATGTTTCATTTTTAGGTGATGAAGCCTTTTCTTCCTGTTTAAGGTTGGAAACCATAAATGTTGATTCAAATAATCCAAACTATGTTTCTATTGATGGTGTTTTGTACAATAAAGCAATAACCAGGCTTATTCAATGCCCCGGAGCTAAGGTAAATGTTAATATTCCCAATACAGTGTCAGTAATTGGAGAATCGGCATTTCACTATTGCAATAACCTAACTTCGGTTACCATACCGGCTTCTGTTACCTTTATTGGTGAAGAGGTTTTTGCATATTGTAATAGTTTATTGGAATTCATCGTTGACCCCAATAATCCAAATTATTCAGCTCTTGATGGAATTTTATACAATAAAAATCAAACTGTATTGATACAATGTCCACGCGGAAAAACTACAGTTGTAATACCAGAATCTGTATTAACTATAGGACGAAGGGCCTTCTGGAGTTGCTCCTCTTTATTAAATGTATTTATTCCCAATTCGGTAAAAACCATCGAAACTCTTGCGTTTTTTAAATGTGATGGATTAACTCAGGTGAATATACCTGCTTCGGTTACTACAATAAGTGAAAGAGCTTTTGCATCGTGCAGGGGACTTCTTTCTTTTAATGTAGCTTCTGATAATACAATTTATTCATCGCATAATGGAATTCTCTTTGATAAGAACTTCAATACACTCATTCAGTTCCCTGGTGGACTTACCACTTTTAAAACAGAAAAGAACATTACCACCATCGCCAACTGGTCATTCTGGCTTTCGACCAACTTAACATCCATTAAAATACCAAACTCTGTAAATAATATTGGTAATTATGCTTTTAGCGATTGTTACGAATTGGCTACAATTACCTGCTATGCAAGTAATCCTCCGTTAATGGGAACTGGCGTTTTTAACCTTGTTCCAAAAACGATTCCTTTAAAAGTTCCCTGTAGTGAATCCGGAACATACAGAACTGCAAGCCAATGGGGGGAATTTAATAATATTATTGGCTCAGAAACAAATCCAATACCCACACCTGACAATGCGGGTAACATAAGTGGAATAACATTAATTTGTAATGAACAAAATGGCGTTATTTACAGTGTAGAACCCATAAATAATTCTGTTTCCTATTTATGGACGTTGCCTGAAGGAACCTCTGGAAACAGTAATTCAAACAATATTGTAGTTAGCTTCAGCAATTTGGCTTTATCAGGATTAATTACCGTAAAAGGTAAAAATCTTTGCGGAATCACAGGTGAACCTTCAAGCATTTCCATTACGGTGAAAAAAACACCAGATAATGCTGGTTCAATAAATGGTTTATCAGTGGTTTGCCAAGGACAGGAGTCTGTTATATATACCGTTGGTGAAATAAATAACGCATCAGATTATATATGGAGTTTGCCCTCGGGCGCTACTGGAACAAGTAATTCCAATAACATTTCCATTAATTTTGGAAGAAATGCCATTTCAGGAAATATAACGGTTAAAGGCCAGAATAGCTGTGGCGTCGGTGAGGAATCTGCACTATCTGTTGCAGTCAATGAGCTTCCAGATAACGCCGGTTCAATAAATGGTTTATCAGAGGTTTGCCAGGGTCAGGAGTCTGTTATATATACCGTTGGTGAAATAAATAACGCATCAGATTATATATGGAGTTTGCCCTCGGGCGCTACTGGAACAAG